>JAYTMM010000153.1:0-2015 GCA_043728555.1 Pseudobdellovibrionaceae bacterium | reverse complement strand
ATAAAACCAAACAAGTGACCCAACAAATTAAAGCGCAAGCGATTGTCGCGCTGATGATTTACGTGCTGATCTTTTTTATTTCGTATTCAAATCTTGGATTGCATGAATATCCGCGGCTGATGATGGTTTCTGCGCTCATGTTTATGGCTGGATTGATTTTAGTGTTTAAATTAGGAGGAAGTATCAAATGGAAAATATAATGCTGCCAGCAAGCCTGCTATTGATATGGGATATTAAAAGAGCGCTTGAAAAAAACCAATCACTACAAATTGGGATTAAATTTTTCCTGTCACGACAACTAAAGTGCCGTTTTTCGCGAGCCTTCGCCGATTTGTATCGTGATCACATGTTAAATACCGATAAATCCGAAAATTTGTCTTCAAATGAGCAGCAAAATAAATATTTAAGTCCAGAAAAATTTAATGTTCCACAGCGTGCTTTGATGTTTTTGATCGTCAAAGGTTTGGCGGGGTTGCCGATTTACGAAAATATTAAATTGCTTGAAAAAGAATTTGTTGTTCACTGTGAAGACGATATTCAAGGTCATATTATGAAACTGCCGCTTTTATTGCAAATTCCAATGCTGGGTCTGCTTTTTCCGGCGATTATGTGCATGTTGATTGTTCCGGCGTTGGGAATGTTAAGATTTTAAGTTACTGGTCGACGGAAATAGCCACTTAACAAATATAAATATTGAGAATCTGCAGATTATCTTTAAAATGATTTCAACTTAATTAACGAGGTTTAAATGAATTCAGCAAAAGACGTCTCGATTCTGGTTTCTGAGCTTTCGAAACTAAAACCGAATCTGGTTTTAGTTAAATCAATATGTGAAAAAACAGGATTTCAATATTCAGACGACTTAATACAATTGATGTCAGATATTTTGATGAATATCGATCAACCTGCTAAAAATCTCAAAACGAAACAAATAAATACAAAAAATCAAAATCAAAATAACGATCAAGCAAGGATTTAATCATGTCACTTCAGATTTCGAACAGTATTCTGGAAACCATCGGATCGACTCCGCTGGTTCGTTTAAATAAAATCACAAAACACAATCCAAAAATATCTCAGCATCAGTTTTTTGCTAAAATGGAATATTTTAATCCAGGTGGCTCAACCAAAGACCGCATCGCTGTCGCATTAATCGAAGCGGCTGAAAAACGGGGAGAATTGAAACCCGGCGGCACAATCGTTGAAGCCACAGCCGGAAATACCGGAATGGGTTTGGCACTTGTCGCCGCAGTTAAAGGTTACAAATGTATTTTCGTATTACCTGCAAAAATGTCAGAAGAAAAACGTGCGATGCTTCGTGCGTATGGGGCTCGCGTGGTGATTACGCCGATGGGCGTAGAACCCGAAGATCCAATGAGCCACTATTCCGTCGCAAAAAAAATTGCGATGACATTGAAAGAAAAAACGAACAACTGTTTTTACGCAAATCAATATCACAATCTGGATAACATGCAGGCCCATTATGATGTGACGGGGCCGGAATTGTGGAATCAGACGAAAGGCGAAATTGATTATTTCGTAGCAGGTGTTGGTACGGGCGGAACACTTTCGGGCGTTGCAAAATATTTAAAAGAAAAAAATCCAAACGTTAAAATTCTGTGTACAGATCCTGTGGGCAGTATTTTATATGATCTGTATTATCACGGAAAAATCGTTGATCCACCGGGATCGTACAAAGTCGAAGGCGTCGGCGAAGACATGTTGCCAGACAATTGTAAAATTAAAACTTACGATGACTTTGTTAAGGTTAATGATTATGAAGCTTTCACGACAACTCGTAAGCTTGTTGTTGATGAAGGCTTATGTGTCGGACCATCCAGCGCATTAATTTTAGCAGGAGCTATGAAGTTTGCAGAAACAGTCACAAAGCCTTCAAAATTTATCGTGATGATGCCGGATTCTGGTAAATCTTATTTAAGTAAAGCATTTAACGATCGTTGGATGTTTGAAAATGGATTTTTATCTGACAATGAAATGAAAACAGCTTTTAACGT
>JAYTMM010000152.1:0-1779 GCA_043728555.1 Pseudobdellovibrionaceae bacterium | reverse complement strand
GCGGTCAGCGCATCGATATCAAAACTGATCAACACTGGCGTCGAAGAATCTAAATTTTGGATCAATTTATTTTTTAAAACAACATCCCAACCAGTTTCTGAAATTTGGTCTAATGAAATTGTTTCGGCACCCTGTTCATTGGCCCAGCGCCAATGTTCGACGGAATTACATTGTTTTTGCAAACCAATTTCCAGCAGATTAAATTGATTTTTAAATTCACTAAGTAAGCGATAAAATGGTGTTCCGCTATTTAGGTTTTGTGTCGAGTTTTTAACAACTGAACGGACATCTAAATGCGCATCAAAATTAATAATCAAAGGTTTTTTATGGCCTTGTGTCGCTGTGAAATGCTGAATGAACGCTGCACCGTCGGGGTATCCATAATCGTGACCTCCTCCGAATGAAATAATCTTTGTTTTTTGTTTGTAAAATTGCAATACAGTATTTTTAACATGTTCGTGCCGCAAATAAAGATCGCCGACAATTTCAAGATTACCGTGATCAATGTATTGTGTTTTTTTTCGATCTGATTTGAAGTAGTTTTCAGGCAAAGTCATTTTATATAAAAATTGGCGTATCAATAGTGGAGCTAATGCTGAACCCAATCGGCCGCCATTTAATTTAATACCTTCATCGTCCGGATACCCAAATATCACAAAATCATCGACATTTAAATTATCTGTGGTTGATTTGAATATGTCGCCAAGGCGTAAATCAGAGGGGTCATTTTTGGTGAAAAATAATTCACGAGCTGTAGGGAAGAACAAATTATCTCCTTAGAATAGTTTTTCTAAAGATAGCTCCGGTTTGTTCGTCGAACAAATTTAATTGTAATGTTTTAGTATTATTAATGAATAATTCTGCAGCGTATTGTGTTTTTATGTTTGAAATTAAAAGTGTCCAGACCAAATCATCTGGATTCACAAAATAGTTCATTTTACGTATAATCAACGAGTCCGTAGTATTTAGAGGCATTACGCACGTGCCTGATGAATTTCGATTAAAAATGTACAGAGTTGTAAAGTTTTTAAAATTGTAACAGACCTTGTCGTCGCCCAGCCATGCGCCAATCAGTACGTTAAGCCCCACGTAATTTATGCTACTAATTGTTAATGTTTTTTCTGTGTTTGACGTTGAGGACTCGTCGCCTTGTACGGAAATAAAGTCATCCGTATCTAATCTTTTTATGACCGTTTCAATCACGGCCGAGGAATATTTCAGTGAGTACTTTGTTGGAACGCCGGTAGGGGGTGTTACCTGTAGGCAATAAACTGAGTTTTTTTTGATAAGTTTACCGTTAAAAACTTTCTGATTTTGTAGAGGCGAAAATGAAAACATCAGTATTGGAAAGCAAAAAGTCATAATAAAAGTGGCTACATTAAAATCTGTAATCCGAATTGGCTGTGTCTTCATAACGAATAAAGACCATGCTGGGGATGACGTTGTCATCAAGCCCAATGGAACGCAACGCATTAAAAGCATGATTTTATTCAAATTTTGAATTTTTTTCATTCTATAATACAAAAGTAACATAAAGATAAAACAAGGGTGTGGTTAATGAAATTATTTTTAGCATTAAGTCTGTTGGTTTTTTCAATTTTTAATTCTGAAATTTCTTTAGCGCAATCATCAAGATCGCAACAATCGCGTGGCAACGGCAAGGCTGGTGGGTTGTTTGATTTTGCGATTTATTACGGACAGAGTGAAGGATCAAGTGATCCTGTAAATTACATGCAGGCAAAATCAAACGAAACTTATTATGATATGAAATTAGGTTAT
>JAYTMM010000151.1:0-1614 GCA_043728555.1 Pseudobdellovibrionaceae bacterium | reverse complement strand
AGTCCTAATTTATTTGTATCTGCGCCGGTGAAGGCGCCTTTGATGTGACCAAAGAATTCAGATTCAAATAAATTTTCGTTAATCGCAGCGCAATTAATTGTAACAAACGGGCGCTTGCCTTCTTGTTGATTTAGAATTCTGGCGACGACTTCTTTGCCAGTTCCTGTTTCGCCCTCAATAAGAACTGCGGCTTTTTCTTGTCGTAAATTTGCAATTTTTTTTCGGAGTATTTCTGTATTTTCTGATTTTCCGATCAGCTGAATATTAGTTTTGTTAGCAAATTCGAATTGGCGCAGTTGCCAATAGGCTAAAATTTTCTCTAATCCTAAAGTGACTTCTTCGGCGTAAAGTGGTTTTGATAAAAATCTTTGTGCTCCGGCTTTGATTGCTAATTCCATATTTTCGCGATTCAAATCACCAGACATGGAAATAATTTCAGTTTGCGGATTTTTTTTAATCACAGCTGCGATCACATCAGGTCCATCGGGGCGTTCGCCGACTTTTGCAATTAAATGCATATCAACCATTGCAGCATGAAAAAATACATGTTCAGGAATTTTATTTGGATCATTTGTAATATAAACTTTAAACCCGGCAGGTACCATCAGCTTAATTGAGTTGGCTAAAATTTGGTCATCTTCTGCAATGAGTAAGTTAAATAATTCTGTCATATTGTCTATTGAATGTTACACTTTTATTCATGTCAAAGACTAACGTAGCACAACCGAAAAATTCATTAAAAATTTTGTTAACTGAAAATATTCACTTCGTTGCCAAAGAAAAATTAGTTGCTGAAGGCTATCAGGTGGATTTGTTAACGCACGCGCCGTCTGAAGATGAATATTTAAAATTATTACCGCAATATGACGTTCTGGGTATTCGATCAAAGTCAGAAATTACTAAAAATATTTTAGAAAAAAATCCGCACTTATTGGCCATCGGTGCATTTTGTATTGGAACAAATCAAATTGATCTCGAGGCTGCAAAGAATGTCGGAATTCCTGTTTTTAATGCTCCACACAGTAACACCAGATCCGTTGCTGAACTGGTGATTGCAGAAATGATTTCATTGTCACGTCAATTAGGTGATCGTAATATGATGGCGCATTTAGGTGAGTGGGAAAAATCTGCTGTGGGTTCAAAAGAAGTCCGCGGAAAAATTTTGGGCATCGTAGGTTACGGTCATATCGGCAGCCAAGTCAGTATTTTATCTGAAGCATTAGGTATGAAAGTTATTTTTTATGATGTTCTTAAAAAATTGCCACTGGGTAATGCGACATCAAAAACAAAATTAGATGATTTACTTGCAGAGGCTGATTTCGTCACCTTACATGTTCCAGAAACACCAAGCACACAAAATTTAATTTCTAAAAATGAATTAAATAAAATGAAACGGGGCAGTTTTTTGATTAATGCTTCACGCGGAACAGTCGTCGTCATCGAAGATCTTGTGACTGCGTTGAAGGAAAATCATTTAGCAGGTTGTGCGATTGATGTTTTTCCAACAGAACCCGCATCGAACAAAGAAAAATTTGTATCGCCATTACAGAAAATAAAAAATGTGATATTGACTCCGCATATTGGTGGCAGCACAGAAGAGGCTCAGTATTCGAT
>JAYTMM010000150.1:0-2711 GCA_043728555.1 Pseudobdellovibrionaceae bacterium | reverse complement strand
AGGTCCCCGTGTTTGAACGAGGCTCCGCTAATATCGACATGTTCTTTACCGACATAAGAAATCACAACTCCCACGTGACCAATCGGAATTTCAGTCATCGGAACAGTTTCAACAGAAGCAAACCACGGATTAATATTCCATGTTCCAGACAATAAAACTTGTTCTTGTAAACCACGCTCACCACCTTTTTTGATAAAGGCATCTGTATTTTGAAAATTTTCATGACCTTCAAAAACACGACCTGCAATTTCACCAGAAGCTAATGGGCGACCGTCTAATGTCGTGACGATACCGACTTGATCTTGTCTGACCGACATGATCGACAGTAAATGCGGAAGCATTCCAAATTCTTCGGCGTTTGTTGATGTAATAATTGTAAACAGTGCTGTATTAATACGGTATTGACCCGCAGTTAAAATTCCGGTTTGACGACCTTTTTCGCCGCCAGCAATTAAAAATTTGCGGGCGCTTTGAAAATTATCACAATCAATTTCTTGACCTAAAATTCGTTCTGAAGAAATTTGTTTACCATCTTTGGCCATGATTAAACCGATTTCACCAGAGGGAATCACTGTCAAACGTGCTTTAATAATTTCATATTGCCAAATAAAATAACCGAAATGCCATCCCGGCGACAAGGTGTCAGCTTGGTATCCAGCTTCGCCGTTTAATGCGATCAATGCGCCGTCGACTAAACTTTTTGATGCAAATTTTTTGATGACAATGCCCACAGCGGTTTCATCGATGACGACAAGCCCTGTTAAAAATTTTGCACTTAAGATTAAAATTACCAGTGCAATTGCACCGTAAAAAAATAACTGCGTGTTATCCATAAAAACGTCCTTTGATTTGGTTGAGTCGAAATTATTTCACCAAATAAGGGCGTTGTCTTTAACAGTTGAATGGTTTAATGCACTCCGCATCCGATTGACGTTTATTTTATTTGTGCATCAATTTGAATAAGACGAACAGAGGAAGACTTGACGGCGATAACGATAGATTTTTCATTCCGAATTTTGATTGTATCGCCTTCACGGCAGACAAGGTTTTCAATTTGAAATTCACCTTTTGCACAAAATAAAAAAGTGAACTCTGAAGTAAGATTCAAAGATGAATTTTTATAGATATTTAAAATTTTCATATCGGCATTGACGTGACCGCGATCAAAAATAAATCCCAAATCAATCACTTCAGAATTGCCTATTGGTCTGCAAATAATTTTGTCTTCTCCCTTGAATCTATAAATTTGATTTTGCAATAATTCAAAATCATTTAACAACAGCCCACGGTCTTGCCAAATTGTCAAAAGCCTGTCGTAACCGTTAAATTCTGAAAATGAATTTTTTTGTGTGATTGTTGCAGCGCTTAAGCGCCATAAATATTTTTCAGATTTTTCGATGTCGATTTGTAGCGTATGACCTCGGTTATTTTTCCAGGGCATGTTGATGTAATCTGAATGTTTAATCAGTGTTATCATTTGAATTTAATCCCGCACGCGAACTTCGATCAATTCAATTTCAAAAATTAAATTCGAATACGCAGGGATTTTCGTCAGCGCACGATCGCCGTAAGCTAAGTGCGCGGGGACAAATAATTTACGTTTTCCGCCTTCACACATTCCGATCAGTCCCTGATCCCAGCCTTTGATAACTCGGCCGGTGCCGATCACAGTTTGAAATGCACGTCCGTGATCTTGTGACGAATCAAATTTTGTACCGTCTTCTAAAAATCCTGTGTAATGGCAAAAAATTAATGCACCCTTGACGCAAGATTTACCTGTGCCAATAAGCGTATCTGTTATGATCAGTTCTGAATTTGATAAAGACATACTGTATTTAAACATAATCCTCGATTATTTACAAAAAAAGTTTAGGATAATTCTGTGTACCAATTACGCCCTTACCAAAACGATGCCGTCCTTGCGACGCTGAAACATTTTAGACTTGAAAAAACTCCGGCTGTTATCGTTTTGCCAACAGGGGCGGGAAAAAGTTTAGTGATTGCAGAACTGGCTAAAATTGCGCGCGGCCGAGTTCTAGTCTTGGCACACGTTCGAGAGCTGGTCGAACAAAACCATGCAAAATATATTGGGCATAATCTGGAGGCTGGAATTTATTCGGCCGGATTATCCAGAAAAGATATTTCACAGAAAACAATTTTTGGCAGCATTCAATCCATCGCTCGTGCGGATACAGAATTTTTTAATGATTTTTCATTGGTCGTGATTGATGAATGTCATCGAATTTCAACTGAAACAGAAACTCAGTATTTTCAAGTGATTGACGCTTTAAAAAAAGCAAATTCTGAATTATGTATTCTGGGCCTGACGGCAACGCCCTACAGATTGGGTTACGGATGGATTTACGAATTGCATTTGCAAAAAAAAATGCGCGTTACAAAACTAGAAAGATTTTTTAAAAAATGTATTTTTGAATTATCAACACATTACATGATTGAAAATAATTATCTAACGATGCCTGTAAAAATCGATTCGCCTGTGGCCTGTTATGATTTTTCAAGTTTAAAATTAAACGGAACCAGATACATTCAAACGCAAATCGAAGCTTTATTAAAAGATCAAAAACGTATTACTCCGTTAATTATTAAAAATATCGTCGAAATGTCTGCGGATCGAAGTGGTGTGATGATTTTTACAAGTTCTGTGAATCATGCCAAAGAAATCATGCAATCGTTGCCACCATTTATTTCAG
>JAYTMM010000149.1:0-11493 GCA_043728555.1 Pseudobdellovibrionaceae bacterium | reverse complement strand
TCAGAATAAATGTATTGATCGTTTTTATAAAAACAAATGACGGGTTTCATTCGGGCAGCCAATCGCAAACAGCGTCTAAATACACATCTGGATTTTCAGTCATGAACGATTCAGGATGAAATTGAAAGCCCATCCATTTTTTGGAATTATGTTTGGCCCACATGGGCAATTTTTCTGATGTTGCTAGAATGAAAAAATTGTCTGCAGATAAAATGCAATACATCGAATGATATCGGGCGACGTTCAGGCCATTTATTTCTGATGATGTAGATTCAAGCGCAGATGTTTTTCCGTGAAGTGGCGCGGAGTATGTTTCAACGCTGCCACCTGCGACAATGCTCATCATCTGCATCCCTAAACATATCCCTAGGACATGTTGAGAATCAGAAATTTGTGATAAAAATTTTAAACAGTGTGGATAATCCTGTGCAGATCTGGGCCCCGGAGAAAAAATAATCAGATCATATTTTTTCTGGCTAAAATTAATTTCAAATATTTTAAAATGATGAACGATTTCGACGTCAAAGCGCGCAGACAACCACATTCGCACATTGTGTGTGAATGAATCGTCGTGATCGATTAAAAGAGCAGTGGGTTTCGCAGTGTGCATCGATTTTCTAGTCTAGCCCATTCTCTAGTTTTTAAAAACCTTCAAAAAAAATCTTGAAATTCATAAATTTACATATTAATTATATATGTAACAAATATGTAAATACAATAACTGTATGTGCATACTAAAGCAATACATTCGAGGGGGAATGAATGGCAAGTTATCCAAAAATCACAATCAAAGTTAATAAAAAAACAAGTTATTTCAGCAACTTAAATGTATTTATCTGGTTTGTTCAGTTAATTTTAACAATCAGCTTTGCGCTGACATAGGATGATTTATGACATTTAAAAATAAAAAACCAAATTCAATTTTATTAAATCAACGCAACGAAGCCTTCAAAATCAGATCCGAAGACTATTCGACTTCAAACCAAGGTATAAACCTTGGCAGTATCGTCGACCGCGTCAGTGAAATCCAAGATTTATTTTGGCTGAAAAATTTAAATCAATCAGCATGTGAATTGAAACGGTTTAAGAAGGGCTGGTTTGGTAAATGAAAAATAACCCTAAGCATTCCCTGAAAGTTCAACGCCTTCGTTATTTATTCCCAATCCTTTTTTCTTCATTTTTTCAACCAATGTTGTGCGATTCAACCGCAACAATATAGACGCTTGATTTTTATTCCAACCGGTTTTCTCTAGTGCTTTTAATATTAAAGCATTTTCGAATTGATCAACAGCTGTGTTGAAATCTAAACCCTGATCTGGAATATCAATGATTCCAGTTTCTGCAAAACAGGCGGCAGCTGATTTATATTTCGCTGGTAAATCTGCGGGGATGACTTCGCCTTGGCCTTTTAAAATTGTCAGGCGTTCGACCAAATTTTCCAATTCGCGAATATTGCCGGGCCAAGAATAATTCATTAATGAAACTAATGATTCTTGTGAAAATCCTGTGATTTTTTTGGCTCTATTTTTATTAAATTTATCTAAGAAAAAATTCAGCAATAATGGAACATCTGTTTTTCGTTCACGTAATGCGGGTATTTGAATCGGTATCACATTTAAACGGTAATATAGATCTTCTCGAAACTTTCCTTCAAGAACAGCACGGTCTAAATCAACATTCGTCGCCGTGATGACTCGAACATTCACTGAAACTGTTTTTGTTGAACCCACAGGTTCAAAACTTTTTTCTTGAAGGGCTCGTAAAATTTTAACTTGTAAGCTGGGATCTAGATCGCCGATTTCATCTAAGAATAAAGTTCCCTCATCAGCTAATTCAAAACGGCCTGCGCGATTTGCAACAGCTCCGGTAAAGGCACCTTTCACATGACCAAATAATTCTGATTCTAATAATTCGCTGGGGATAGCGCCGCAGTTGATGGCAATAAAAGGACCCTTTGCGCGTGGAGAATTATAATGAATCGCTTTTGCAATTAATTCTTTACCTGTGCCGGATTCGCCAGTGACCAAAATCGTTGCGTCTGAATCAGCAACACGTTCGACCAGTGACAAACAGTTTTTTAAACCTTCGCTTTCGCCAATGATATTTGCAAAACCATATTTTGAAGTTAACTCTTGGCGCAGTTGCAGATTTTCTTTTTGTAAATTTTTGTGGTCTAAGGCTTTTTCTGAAACGCTCATTAATTCTTCGATACTAAAAGGCTTCGTTAAAAAATGATAAGCACCTTTTTGCGTTGCAAGCACTGCAGATTCAATTGTTGCAAAGCCTGTTAACACGATCACCTGAATTGCTGGATAAATCGATTTTAAATACGTCATGAATTCCAGTCCGTCGCCGTCTGGTAAATTCACATCAACGATCGCTAGATCAAAAATTTTATCAGAGCCGCCATTCACAGAGCAATATGATTTGGCTTCTTCGATGCTTTGTGAAGTCACAACGCTGTAACCTTTGCGGTCAAGTGTGCGAAACAAAGCTGTTCTCATTGTGGATTCATCGTCTAATACTAAAACGCGAGTCGATTTCATGAACCTTCCTTCCATGGTGGGTTCTTAAATTAATATATTTATAGTAATTCAATTTTTGACGATAGTGTCAAAAAATCTTCACTTAATTTTGAAATTCAGGACTTTAGTTTCTACTCGGAAAGATCACATCAACTGCGACCCAAGTCCGGTCGAGTTCGGTTAATTCGACGTGAAAGCCTTGATCCATAAGGCTTTTGTGAATCGCGAGAAACTGGACGTTCTTCAGTTTATAATCATTTTCGAGTGGGCCAAAATTGCCTACGAACCGTAGTGTGCGTTTAGCTGCAATTTGAATAAATTTAATTTCAACTAGACCAGTAAAATTTTGTTTAGTCGTTTTGATGTGCTTTGTGCGTTCAATGAAAAACTGAAAAATAAAATAAATCGAATTTTTAAAAATTGATTTTGTTAATTCGGCACGGCCTGCAGTGTGATCAACTGTTTGAACAATTTTTATATTTTCTGTTTTAAAACTCATTTCATTTTCAGCTACAGTTTCTTGAATCACATCTGAAATAAATTCGTCGGTTTGGTTCTGCGGCTGCGGACGTCTGGAAAAAATCAAAAGGTCTTCGATAATTTTTTTCATTTTCATCGAAGTCTGAATCATCGCCGCCAAATCAGGTTGCAAATCAGATTCTTTGTTAATTTCCATTTGTAAAATTTGTAAATACGAAATAATTCCGCCCAAGGGGTTATTTAATTCGTGGGCGATCGAACTTGAAATCAGGCCTAGATCTTTCATTTTTGCATTTTGGGTGATCTTTTGTTCAAGTTCAATTTCTTGGGTGCGGTCGGTGTATGTGTTGACCCAAATATTTTTGCGGTCGTTGTTATTTGAAAAAGAATTCGATGTGACTTGAAATGTTTGGCCATTTTGTTCAATTTGAAATTGCTGACCCAATTTACAACTCTTGCAGGGGTTGTTTAGACCAAATAAGACTTCGTAGCATTTGCTTTTTTTGTGTTTTTGAAAAGATAAATTTGAATTCACCACATTGTATTCATGATCAATCAATGCCAGCGGGTGTGGAAAGGTTTTAAAAGCTTCGGTTAAAATTTTCTCAGCAAAAAACAGATCAGATAAATTTTGATTCCTCATCAAATTTAAAACCAAGGCATCGCGAATTTTTTGAAACAATTCAAGGTCTGCTTTTTTAAAACTTTTTTGATCGCCTTTGATAAAATAAATCATATAAGAATTTAAATCATAATGTTGATATGATAATCCCAACTGTTTTTTAAAATCAGTTTCAAATGCAGTCTGAATGTTTTGTGGAATAATTTTGATCCAAGTTGCATTCGATGTCGAAGGCAGCAATTCGTTCAGAACGGCCTCGACGCGCGTGATATCTGATTCTTGATGGAGCGCATACAAAATTTTACGTAGCGCTTCGTTACGGTTGTTGGCATCTAATATTTTCTGGCGGCTTTCGATCAGATTTTTTTGTTGGTCAGATAATTTTTGTTCAAGTTCGGTTTTTAAAATTTCATATTGTGAATTTAAATCAGCGGATAAATGTAAATAAATTTCGTCCTGCTGCGATTTTTCAAATTCTTCTTTGGCCAGCATAAAAGCAATCTGATCGAGGTCGTCAATATCTACATAAGTATCCGGCGTACGAAGGGACAACAATTTGTACGGAACAGATTGTTGTTTTTCAAAAACATAGATAATCTTTTTTGCTTTTAAGTATTGAGTTTTAAATTCAGGTTCAAAAAAAAGATCTTCAGTTTCAAATTTTCTAAGATCAATAGCTAAAATTTCAACTTCGTTTGTCAGTGAATTTAAAATTTGAATGTCTGTGTCTGCAAATTTTGCAGCCAAAGAATTATTATCAGTTAACAGCGCAAAGCGTATTACAGTTTGCATGTTGGAATAATGGCATTGTGTTCATGAACATGAAAGTCTGGCTTTTCCGCAGGGTTTGTTGAAACGGCACCGCGGTCTTCGCCGAATTCGAAATAACAGGCAATAGCTCCCAGTTTTTTGGCGTCATGAATTTCTGACGACAAAGAATTTCCGATACATAAAAGTTCGTGGGGTTTGATGCCCTCAAGATCCAAAATAGTTTGAAATGAAGTTATTTTTCGTTCTTTTTCCATTGAATTTACGACAAAAACTTTTTTGAAATGTTCAAAAATTCCTAGGGCACGGACTTTTTCATTTTGAGCCGTTTGAAAACCGGCTGTCACAATGTATAAACTATATGTATTTTTTAGAGCATGAATATTTTCAAGAGCACCATCCAGCAATGGTAAATTTGCTGGCAGAGTTGGTTCGTAAAAAGCTTTATTTGCTAAATTTAAAGCCGCGACAGTTTTTTCCGTACCATGTTCGTTTGCTAATTTAGAAAAAACATCTTTGTGCGAGATTGATCTGATTAATTCTGTGCGTTTTTTTTCACACTCGTCTAAAGTCAGCTTAAGGCCAGCATCAATTAAAATCTGAAACGCATTTTTTGCAGCGTTAGGGACCAAAATCCCCGTGGTGTCCATCAAAGTGTCGTCTAAATCAAACGCTATTGCACGAATCGGCATATATACAAGACTGTATTGAAAGTTAAAATAAAAGCAAGTAAAGTCATTGTATGGAAAAAATCACTGCAATAATCCTTGCTGGCGGGCAAGGAACACGAATGAAAAGTCCGCTGCCCAAAGTTCTGCACCCTGTCGCAGGTGTGCCGATGATTACAAAAATTATTTCTAATTGTAAAAAAGCTGAATTTGACGAAATACGTTTAGTTGTCGGTCATGGGCAAAATTTGGTTAAAAATGTTGTTGATCCGATGGGCGTACAAACATTTGTGCAAATCGAACAATTAGGAACGGGCGATGCTGTGAAATCGGCACAAGTTGATTCGATCGAAGGCTGCGTTGTGATTTTAAATGGTGATCACCCATTGATTACCGTCGAAGATTTAAAACATTTTATTTCTGATTTTCGACAGCAAAAACTGGATCTGGCCGTTGTATCAGTTGAATTAGATAACCCTGGCGAATTTGGACGCATTATTCGTCAAAACAATGTTTTAAAAGCTATTGTCGAAGCCAAAGACGCTGGGCCCGACGCTTTAAAAATCAAAGAAGTGAATACGGGAATTTATGTTGTTAAGGCTGATTTGTTAAAAAAATATTTACCGCAGATCAAAAATAATAATTCAAAAAAAGAATTTTATTTAACAGATTTGATTTCATTAGCTATTGAAAATAAAAAAAATGTACAAGCCTTGCGTTCAAAAAATTCCAACGTTGCACATGGTGTGAATAATCAAATTGAACTTGCTGCTGCGACACGAATTGTTTTTCAAATGAAAAATGCGCAGCTGTTGCATTCAGGTGTTATTATTATTGATCCAACCAGTACATATATCGAAGACACAGTTGTTATCGGCGCTGGCACAGTGATTTACCCCGGTGTTTTCATTCGCGGTAAAACGGCTGTTGGTCCATTTTGCGTGATTGAACCGAATGCTTTTATTTCTGATTCAGTGATCGATGAAGCTGTTCAAATCAAAGCGGGCAGTTATTTAGAACAGGCCATCGTTCATTCAAATGCCAAAATTGGACCCTATGCAAGACTGCGTCCCGATACAGAAATTGGATCAGAGGCGCAAATCGGAAATTTCGTAGAATTGAAAAAAGTAAAATTTGGAAAAAAATCCAAAGCAGGACACCTGACGTATTTAGGTGATGCTGAAATCGGTGATGATGTGAATATTGGTTGTGGCACGATCACTTGTAATTATGCCGCCGATAAAAAGAAATATAAAACCATTATCGGCGACCGTGTATTTGTCGGTAGTGATTCACAATTTATTGCACCTGTGACCGTAGGATCTGACGCCATCATCGCTTCTGGATCAACGATCACCAAAGATGTTCCCGCCGAAGCGCTGGCAATTGCTCGTGGTCGACAAGAAAATAAACTGGGCTTGGCCGTTAAATTTAAAAATACAGACAAGAAGAAAGAAAATTAATATATGTGTGGAATCGTCGGCTACTTGGGTTATCAAAACCCTAAAAAAATAATTATTGATGGTTTAAAAAAATTAGAATATCGCGGCTACGACAGCGCTGGTATGGCGATTATTCATGATGGAAAAACAAAGCGTATTCGTGCGCAAGGCAAATTAAAAGCGCTTGAAGACAAAGTCGAAACTGAATTATTCAATGGTCATTTGGGTATCGGTCATACACGTTGGGCGACCCACGGCGCACCCAGTGAGCGAAACGCGCATCCACATCAAGTCGGTGAAATCAGTTTGGTTCATAACGGAATCATTGAAAATTATTTAGAAATCAAAGAAGACTTATTATCACGCGGAGCTGAAATTAAATCAGATACTGATTCTGAATTGGTGGCGCATTTAATTTGGGAAGATATTCAAACAAGTCAGAACCTATTAAAATCAGTACAAAATATTTTACAAAAAATTGTCGGAGCTTTTTCTATCGTTGTGATGTGGGAAAAATCACCCAATGAAATGGTCGCCTTCAAAGACGGCCCACCATTAATTGCAGGCGTTGGTCAAAAAGAATTTTTCGTCGTCAGCGACGTGCATGCGGCACTGGCGCACACAAAAGATTTCGTTTATTTAAATGACCGCGAAATTGTTCATATTGAAAATAAAAACGATGGTGGTCAAACGGCGAATTATTATTCAGCCAAGGGCGAAAAATTAAATAAGCAAATCACTCATTTAGATTGGTCAACGGATCAAGTCGAAAAAATGGGTTATAAACACTTTATGTTGAAAGAAATTTACGAACAACCCAGATCTGTCGCTGCAGCAATGGCACCGTATATTGATACAGATACGCATTCAGTGATTTTAAAAGATATCGGTTTTGAAAAATTACAAAATAAATTATCGACCGAGGAAACTTTTAAAAAAATTGAACGTATTTTTTTCATCGCTTGTGGAACTAGTTATTACGCGTCGATGGTCGGAAAATATTTGATCGAACAAATTTGCAGATTACCAGTTGAAACCGACATCGCCAGTGAATTTCGTTATCGTAAACCTGTTTTACCTGCGAATACTTTGGTGATTACGATTTCACAAAGCGGTGAAACCGCAGATACATTGGCAGCCATTCGTTTGGCCAAAGAATGTGGCGCGCAGACGTTGTCGATCACAAATGTTTCGCAATCATCGATCGACCGCGAAGCGGATGCGCACATGTATATGAATTCGGGCGTTGAAATTGGCGTCGCCAGCACAAAAGCATTCACCAGCACACTAGCACTGTTAAATATCTTGTCTTTACAAATTGGTAAGGCCCGTGGAGTTTTATCGCCAGCCAGCGAAAAGCAAATCGTACAAAATTTATTAGCAGTGCCCAGCCAACTTGAAGTAGTTTTGGCCTATGATAAATATTTTGCGCAAGCCGCAGATAAATTAAAAGAATTTAAAGGCTTTTTATATCTGGGTCGCGGAGTTAGTTTTCCGATTGCACTGGAGGGTGCTTTAAAATTGAAAGAGTTGGCCTATTTACATGCCGAGGGTTATGCGGCAGGTGAAATGAAACACGGTCCATTGGCGCTGATTGACGAGCGTATGGCGATTGTTGTTGTTGGTCCTTCGGATGACTTGTTGGATAAAACAATCAGTAATCTGCAGGAAGCCAAAGCGCGTGGTGGAAAAATTATTTCTATCGGTACTGGCGAAAATAAAGCTTTAAAATCAATGAGTGAATTTTATTTGTCATTGCCGCCTGCGATCTGGACGACAAATCCAATATTGGCTACGATACCATTGCAATTAATGTCGTATCATTTGGCCGATAATTTAGGTTTTGATGTAGATCAACCTAGAAATTTAGCGAAGTCTGTGACTGTTGAGTAGGCGACTGAATAGGCGTCGTGATTGAAGCGATCGTTCGTTGTTTGAATGATCGCTCAGGAAATCTGATATTTAAAATCTGATAATAACCAATCACGCTTTCAACGAAATCAACGGTTTCATTTCCGCGCGCCAGACCGAAACTAAAATATTTACGATATTTTTCTTCGGCTTTCAGTGGCAATAATTTTTTCAAATTTTCCCAACGGTACGCATTCATGTGTTTGGCACGTGCTAATCTGTGAACGTCACGCAAATGAGCCCAACCGATATTGTATCCGGCTAAGGCTTGAATCCAACGGTCAGAAGACGACAGATACTTCGGAGATTTTTCGTAAAGGTAACGTAAATAATATGATCCGCCTTGAATACTCTGTGTGGCGTCTTCACGGTCATCGATACCAATATGTTCAGCTGTTGCAGCAGTGATTTGCATCAGACCACGAACGCCTGTGTAGCTTTGGGCTTCGTTATCCCATTTAGATTCTTGATAGGCCACAGCAGCAACCAATGTCCACGGTACATTATATTTGTGTCCGAATTTTTCAAATTTTTTACGCCATTGCGGCAATATTTTTTGAATATCAGAATTTAATTTTTTAGATTCAAGAGGTGTCATTGGTGTCAGGACGATAGGCTGCCGCAGTGATGAATACACAGATTCATATTCTAAGTGAAAGAATAAAATCGTAGGAAATAAAAAAAGGAGAACGAATAAACTGATCTTCATATATAGTATAGTTAAATAATTATTTTTAGATTGTCTGGATAAGCTATGAGTTTGACTCGGTCACCATCAAATACAGTTAAAAACGTAAAAATAAATAAAAGTGTGTATCGGCTTATATGGATTCTAAGAAACCATTCGTTAGTCCTGACGTTAATCAAAGATGCAGTGTGCAAAAAAACCATCACCCACCATGCAAAATTTTCTGGTTGAGCTGAGTTCGGAAAGCCAGACCAAAGCCTGATCCAGCGCAGATTTTTGTGTTTTTCGTCAGTTTTTTACATAAGCTGAAGTGGTCTCAAAAATAAAAAGACAAAGGGGTTACTATTATGAACATTAAGTTGAATAAAAAGATTTTAGCGATTGCTGGGCTTGGTTTTGCATTAGCAGTGGGTGTTGTTTCTTGTGTGTCATCGCAAAAAACATCGGATCGTGGTGTTGCAAGTGTGACTGACAACATCATACAAATTTTCAAAGACAATGCTGAACGTTATTCGCAAAATTTCGGCGATCAAAGCCCCGCAAAGAATTTAACATCAGCTGAAATTCAGAAGTTCGCTTCCAGTTCAAAATTGAATTTACAAAATGCTGAAGTCATCATTGATAACGATGCCGCGTTTGATTCAAAGCTTGCGATGATCAAGAAAGCTCAGAAATCAATTCGTATGGTTTATTTTATTTATGCTGACGATGATTCGGCATCTGTAATTACAAATGAATTAATTAAAAAAGCACAATCTGGTGTTAAAGTTAAATTATTAGTCGATATTTTAACGAACTATGGAAAAATGGATTTATTTTCGATGATGACCAAAGAAGGTCGCGGAAATATCGACATTCGTTTTTATAATTTCCCATCAGAGCGTATCGTTGCTGATGCAAAATATATGACGTTACCTTGCCCAAAGGTTGCAACTCCGGATGCAAATTCTTGTCAGCAATTTAAAGCGGGCGTGATGAAATCAATGTCAGCGCAAGAAACAACATTTTTCTCTCGTATGATGCTAGCCGGTCTTTATGGTAAGAGCGCGACAGCATTGAAAGTTGCACTAGGTGTTGGCGGTCAAATTAACCCTGCTGACTACAAGAAAAAAGACGGCGAAGAAGAACAAGACATCGGCCAGTTATTTGATTTTTTCAAATTATTAGTTGATGCAAAAATTAATCACGACATTGGAGCAATGATTAAAGTTCAAATCGCGATGGCTATGTATGCAGATAAATTAAATCCTGTTATGAATGAATTAACAGGTCGTTTGCCAATTATTAATGACACAATCGTTCCGGGTAAAAAAACGACTCATTCACAAGAATGGGATCATTTTACAGATTACACACATCATAAGTTAGTTGCTGTTGATGGAAATGAATTTCAATTAGGTGGTCGTAATATAGAAGATTCATATCATATGAAATCTCGATTAGGCACAAAAGGTAAATACATTTTCATGGATACAGATTTTCACGGTACAACTTCAGCTGGTGGAACATCTGAAATCGAACGAAGCTATGATGCGTTGTTCAACATGAAAGAAATGGTTGCTGATTTTGCAACTGTAAATCGTGTGATGCCGTTTGATATTCCATCAAATCCAGAAGCATTGGGTATGGCTGCAGGATCTTGTATGCAGGATGCTCAAGCGGGTAAAGTTGCTCCAGATAAATTAGGATCTTGTGTTGAATCACGTTTTACACAGATGCCAACATTCGTGACAGAGTCTGCTCGTCAAGAAAAAGCAAAATCTGAAATGCATGCTTCAGCTGCGAATTATTTAACAAATTATGAAGGAACTGCAAAAAAACAATTACGTGATAACTGGAAAATGCAAAAATCATACGGTGCAGATTCAAGTCAAATCAGCCAAGCCGATTTGCAAACTGCAGAAGTGTATTATATTGAAAACACACCGTTCAATACAAAGACGGGTGAAAAAGTTCGTAAAGTTGGTTCAAAAATCGGAGCCGAAGCAGCCTATAATAAAAATATGCATGCACTATGGTATAAAGGTTTAGAAAATGCATGTAAGGTCAGTCGCGATACTCAAACTGAAAAGCGCGTGATTTTCCATTCGGCTTATTTATTTATGCCATCGGGTTTAATTCATAAAATTGCCAAAATGTTAAATGGTGATTTTGGTGATTGTTCAAAAGTTCGTTTAACATTATTAACGAATTCATTTCAAACAACAGATTTGAATGTGATCAACGTTTTTGCTCGTTATCAAATGATTCAATTATTTAAACACTACGCAGGTATGGTTGCTTATGAAAAGCAATTCAACGAAGGCTGGAAGGGCGCTCCGTACAAGCGTTGGTTTCCAAAGTTAGATTATTTTGAATACAATGCTTCATCAATGGGTTCAGGAATTTC
>JAYTMM010000148.1:0-9980 GCA_043728555.1 Pseudobdellovibrionaceae bacterium | reverse complement strand
GGGGTTGTCTGTGTTAAACACGCCGGGAACAATCGATGCTGATTATCGTGGTGAAGTGCAAATTATTTTAGTTAATTTAGGTCAAGACGTGGTGACTATAATGGATCAAGATCGTTGTGCTCAATTGGTGATTGCTCCGGTGATTCAAGCACAGTTTGAATTAGTGAATGAATTATCAGATACCCAGCGTGGTGCGGGTGGCTTTGGTTCGACGGGTGTCAGCACATAGCATCTAATCTTTTTGAGTAATTTTTTCTGTAATTAGAGAATAATTTTTTTCTAAAAAATGGGCGTACGACGCCCATTTTTCATTTCCGTGATTTTCCGAGCCCAGCATTTCAGAAGCGGGGATTAATTTTCGATTAAATTCTTTGGTCGAAGAAATATTTTCTCCGCGGTCAACCATATCAGAAATACGTTCAATCAATAGCAAATCATTTGCCGATGCTGTTAATTCGCCGATGTCTGAAATTAATCCTGTTGAATTAAAAAACTCTAAGGCTTTTTGAGAGTCCAAGTAATTAATATAATTTATAGTGCTCAGAATTTTAAATTTCTCGTTTTCAGCAAGGTCTGATTTATTCACTCCATAAAATTGATAGAGCGATTCGATTTGGTTTGTACCGTCAGGCAAAATCGACGTTTTTGAATGATCATGAAGACTTAGAAATTGCGTAACCAGTTCAGATGTTAAATCTTTAAATTCAACAGAGAATTCAGTATACAGGGCTTGGCCCAAACGAAGTACGCGCTGTTGGTGATGTTCTGTCGCATTTTTAAATTCAATTAAAGTGGGGTTGTCTGTGTCGGTTTTTAAGTTTGATATCATAAGATTTTCTATTGCTAAAAAGCGGCCAATACTGAATGAGTTAAAACGAATATATAAGGATATAATTGTCTTAAAATGAGATGCGGCCAGTGCAGGCCGCAAATTGTTTATCGGGTTGTTGTGTTATTTGAGTAGAGCTTTTTTAAGGTCTTCAAGTTTTGGATCTGCAGGTGTGCCGAACCAAATCGAAAATAAATCTGTTGCGAATTTTTCAGCGCCAGTGATTTTTTGAATTGTTTGATCAGGTTTCTGAATCCACAATGTCGCCGTTCCGTCCTTCCAAAATGCTGTCAATGAAAAGACTTCGCCTGTTTTGAATTTCTTAATATCTTTTACAGAAGCTAGAACTTCCGCCAGTTCTTTGGATGTTTTTTCAGTATCAATGTCATTTGCTTTTAAGGCTTCAATAAAAGATTCTGATATTTGAGAACCTGTTAGATCGCGAGAAACTGTGAATCGCAATTGCACAGGGCCTGCAGATTTCAATGAAGGTAAGATTCCTTCTGAAGTTTTTTGTAATTTTGTTGAATCCGCAGCGAAAAATTCAGCGACATAAATTTTAACGACCGCTAAAAGATAGACTTTCTTTTTGCGTATGCCATAAGAAACACTTTTAAGTTCAGTTTTTACGCCGGCATCTTCAAGCGTCACAGTATCGACAAGTTTAACATCTTCAAATGTTTTTTCTGTTGCGTGCGTCGTGATGGTTTGTGCGGTTACGTTGATCTGAAATAGGAAAGTAAAAGCAAGTGCATAAGTTTGTAATTTCATTGGAAACTCCTTTATATTATTAGTAAACACAGTGTCATTCAGCTTGTTGAGCTTGTAAAGAACAAAAGCACTGTCAGAATAAACACTGAATTTAAAGAGGTTAAAATGAATAAAAAAATATCAATAGGTTTAGCTCGAAATATTTTAATTTTCATGTGTGGAATCATTTCTGGTTTGAATTTATTTTCTAAAGAAATGCCGCAGCGATTGGGCGTTGGAATCAAAAACAATACGTCGCAAAGTTTACCATCATTGGCCGTCGTGTATAATTTAAATGGCAATTTAGCAATGACTGGCGGATTCGGTATTGATACTGAAAAAGATAATTCAGCACTGCAGCTGCAGGTCGGCATCAGACATGTTATTTTTCATGAACCAAATCTGCATTTTTATGCTGGTGGGCAGGTCGGTTTAGTCAGTTATGAAAATCCGATCGATGGAAAAAATTCAGGATTCGAAATGAGTTTGTTATGCGGGACAGAGTTTTTTTTCACAGGCCTTGAAAATGTGGGATTCACTTTCGAAGGTGGTTTAGGCTTATCATCAGTTAAAAACACACGAGTAAGAACAATTGCAAATGATCCAGTTCGCGCAGGAATCATTTTTTACTTTTAGTCCCAACGGATGTGAAACTCAACGCAAACACAGTTTGCCGGATGTAAAACTCGACGATTAACGAAAGGCTACTTATGTCAAAAAAAATTATTCACACGGACCAAGCACCTAAAGCTGTTGGCCCTTATTCACAGGCCGTTCAATTAGGTGATTTTTTATTTTGCTCGGGTCAAATTTCGATTGATCCAAAAACTCAGGATGTATTCACGGGTGATATTAAAACACAAACTGAAATGGTTTTGAAAAATGTGGAAGCTGTTTTGGCTCAAGCAGGGCTTAATTTTTCACATGTGATTAAAACAACAATTTTTTTAACATCGATGTCAGATTTTGCAGTCGTTAATGAAATTTACGCGACAAAATTCACAGCGGAACCGCCAGCACGATCGACGGTTGCAGTTTCGGCTTTACCTAAGGGTGTGAACGTTGAAATTGAAGTTATTGCCAATAAAAACGCCTAAGATAAAAAAAATAATCGCAGGCTTTTCGGCGCTACTTTTTGCTGTGGTATTGTATTTTCAGTTTGATTTAATTATCAATGAGCCTATGAATTTATGGTCGGACCAGTTACCCGTCGCACAATGTGGTGTCGTATTGACGGGGGCTCCAGGGCGTGTTCGTGAAGCTTTTGAGTATTTAGCACAAAAAAAAATTCAAAAATTGATTGTTTCAGGCGTTTACAAAGAATCTAAATTACACGAAATTTTCCCCTATTTATCATTTTACCCTGAAGTGAATTCCGAAAATATTTTTTTAGAAAAAAAATCAGAGACGACTTTTGGCAATGCTCAGCAGAGTTTAGTCTGGGTGCAAAATCTGAAATGCAAAGATATCGTTTTGATGACGTCACAAATTCATATGTCACGTGCCTATCGTATTTTTAAATCGACATTTCCGGACTCGTATCAAATTAAAAAATTATCATTACCAAATTCAAAAACTGAACGTGGCGTATTGGATTTGGTGACTGAAGTTGTCAAATCTGTGTTTTATTATGGTCTTGGTCTAGTTTAGTTTTCTAGGACTTGGCCGATCAGTGATCATGGCTAAATCACAATCGACAATAAAAAATAATTCTGAGATATCATTGGATGAAATTTATTTAGAAAATGTCACTTTGAAAATGCTGGGTCGTGATCCAGTTTTGCAATCGGTGAATATTCACCTGCCTATTGATCAGACGTTGGTTATTGAATCTTCGAATCCACAAAATGCGGTGTGTTTTTTGAACTTTTTAGCAGGTCGAATGGATTGTGAAAGTGGTCAGATTTTATGGAATGGCGAAAATATTTTTTCTGCCGACAACGAAGTATCTACTGAATCGTTGTTGTCATGCTATTTTGAAAATCATTTTGCCAATCGATCACAAACAGTTGGCACCGCTATAAACACCATTGCTGCTAATTGTGATGGGTATGACGCCATTGAACAGTTTGATTTTTCTGATATTCTAAATGTACCAATTAAATCGGTATCGTACGATTTACAAAAAACAATTTTTTTAATACAAAAAATAATGCAGCCAGCACAGACCTTGATTTTAGAAGATCCTGCTATGGGATTGTCTGAATTCAATTGGTTACAAATATTAGATTTGATTCAATATCAGCAGCGCAGGGGACATTTTCGTCATGTTTATATGACAAATCATCACCCGACAGCGTTAAGACATTTGGCTTTTAATAAAATTTTTATCGAGGATGGCTTGATTTATTTCGATGAAGATGCAGGTTATAAAAAAGCTAGTCATTTTTAAAGTATAAAGACATACTTATTCTGTCGTGAAATCAAAAAATTTAAGTTTTTATTTTCTAAAAAAATTAGTACTGTCGGATCGCTCAAAGTCTTTGGTCAGGCGTATTTCGATTTTGTCTTTTATGGCAATTACGATCAGCGTAGCTGTATTTTTTGTTGTCTTGTTTGTGATGAACGGCATGAATAAAAATATTCGTTCGCGAATTTTGGCTTTAGATCCAAATATTATGGCCTACGCATCGAACGATTCCGGATCTGAAATTAATCTAACAAAGTCGGCCATTGTGGGTCTTGAAAATGCGCTGCCTTTTGATTCGTACGATTTGATTTTAAGAACAGTTGATGGACAATTTCGAGGTACACAAGTCACAGGCTATGACCAAGACGGTCTGAATTTTTGGAATCAAAAGCTAAGAACTTTAAAAGAAAAAGAAAAAAATAATTTACTGCACACGTATGAAAATGATTTAGAACTTGGCGAAAACGAAATTGCATTGGGCATCGATTTGGCCAGATCACTACAAATTTTAGAAGGTGATCAATTGACATTAATTCCTGCCGAGACTTTGTTACTGAGTCAAATGGAAGCGCCGACCGTTGAAAAGGTCACTGTCAAAAGAATTTTAACGACTGATTTGTATGATTTGGATTCCAAAATTTTATTATTTAATAAAAATGTCAGCCTGAAAAGATTCAAAACTGGGTTGTCCAAAGTTTCGGGATTTCATTTCTGGGTGAATTCGTCGGATGAAATTTACTCTGTTCAGAATGAATTGATAAAAACAAAGTTATTTGATCGTGTTGAAACGTGGCAGGATAAAAATTCGGATTTATTCTTTGCGCTGTTTATGGAAAAAACGATGATAGGAATTTTTTTAGGTTTGGCCGGTTTGATCGCATCGTCTTCGATTCTAACGGTGCTGGCATTATTAATGACTCAAAAACGTCGTGACATTGCAATTATTAAAACATTGGGCTTTTCGAATCAAAAAACAGTGTGGTTATTTACGAAGATGGGTTTATGGATTTCGTTGTCAGGTTTGTTTATCGGTACAACAGTAGGTGTTTTAGTCAGTTATTATTTGCAATATTATCCAGTTAAGGTTTTGCCAGATTATTATTATGATTCAAGTATTCCGGCTTTGGTGAATTTAGAATTTGTGGGTATTGTTGTCAGCGCTATTTTGTTTTTGGCTTTTTTGGGATGTTATTTTCCTGCAAAGGCTACTTTGAAAATTCACCCTGCTATATTATTAAAACGATAAAAATAAATTAAACGCTGACGTTGTATTCGCGCAGAGCCTGATTCAATGATGTTTTTTGATTCGTCGATTCTTTTCGCTTTCCGATAATTAATGCAGCGGGAACACCAAATTCACCAGCTGCGAATTTTTTATTTTCAGTTCCCGGTATGACGACAGAATTTTCAGGCACACGGCCTTTGTATGTGATGACTTCTGTTCCTGTGACATCATAAATTTTTGTTGATGCTGTGATGGTTACACCTGCGCCAAGGACGACGCCTTTTTCAAGGTGAACACCTTCAACAACGATGCAGCGGCTACCGATAAAACAGTCGTCTTCGATAATGACAGGTTGAGCTTGTGCGGGCTCTAAAACTCCGCCGATACCTACGCCACCTGACAGGTGAACATTCGCGCCTATTTGTGCGCATGATCCAACAGTGGCCCATGTGTCGATCATTGAACCACGCCCGACATAGGCTCCGATGTTGACGTAGCTGGGCATTAAGATTGCTCCGGGTTCAATGAATGAACCAAAGCGTGCAATCGCAGGCGGAACAACGCGAACACCTTCGTGGCCAGTCCATTTTTTCACAGGGACTTTGTCAAAATAATTGATTTCATGATTTGAAATAATTTGATTTGTTTGAGTTTTGAAAAACAATAAAATTGTTTTTTTAATCCACTGATGTGTTGTCCACGTCGGATTCATTTTTTCACAAACTCGAATTTTTCCTTGATCAAGATCAGTCATCACGGAAAGAATTAATTTCTTATCGATATCTGAAAAAATAAAATCGGACTTTGTTGAAGCTTCAAATAAATTTTCAATGTTTTGTTGATTAACGTGTGACATTATTTTTTTCGTCCTTCGCTGATTTTTAGGCCGGCTAAAATGGCAGGCACGTGAATTCGTAAAATTTGATCAAACGGAATATCGCGTTCGATTTCATAAGTTAAAGTCGGAATATTTTTTTCAAGTCCAGCATATGTACCCAAAGAGCCTGGCGTAGGATAACCAATATCGGGTTCAATCACATAGCCTGTCATTTTTGAAATGACTTCGGCCTCTGGCAGAAGACCATTAGTGTTTAACATGGGTTTCCATGAATGCAGACTGTAAATCACGTCGGGTTTTTCCGTTTTTATAAATTCAACAAGTGCTTGGTTTTCTTTTTCACTCATCGCAGCAGGCCCTGGGTAATAACGAACAGTGGCTGCAACGGGGGACCAATCGTTTGTCGGCAGATTGCGATTCAGATCCACTTTGTTTGAATTCCCACGAGTTTTTAATAAAACACCTTCGGGATTAAATTCAGGAACCAAAGTTAAATTTAATTTAAAATCAAAATTTTCAATAAACTTTTGTAATAACCCACGAGCACAAACAACACCTTCGGGCTCGTCGCCGTGAACACCGCCTAAAATCAGAACATGTGGATTTTCAGGTTCGGTTTGCCATTCGAAAGCATGAAGCGGCAGGCCTAATGTGGTTTCGCCAAATTTATATATTTTCATAGTTCACAGAATGGGCTAGAATTTTTAGAATGTCAAAAACGCTTTTTAAATACGAACAAAACAATTTATTTTTTGATGGGGTCGATCTTCAGCAGACGGACCTGATTAAAAATTATCAAAAACCCATCATTGTATATCGTAAAAATTTGATCGAAGAGCGTATCGGGTGGATGAAATCATGGAATGGTTTACATCGTTTGCATTTTGCGATGAAGGCTAATGATAATTCTGAAATATTAAAAATACTTTTAAATACAGGTTGTGGTTTAGATGTCGTCAGTATCGGCGAAGTTGAAAAAGCATTGTCTGTGGGTTTTAAAGCTGCAGATATTATTTTTTCAGGTGTTGGTAAAACAAAAGCTGAAATCGACAAAGCCATTGATCTTGAAATTTACCAAATCAATGTCGAAAGTATTTCAGAGCTTGAACGAATTTCAGATATTTCGACAAAAAAAAATAAAAGTGTTCACATTGGCCTTAGATTAAATCCCGAAGTCGATGCGAAAACGCATCCTCATATTGCGACAGCATTGCAGGATTCAAAATTTGGAATTTCAATGAAAGATATTTCAAATTGTTTAGAAGTTATTCGTAAAAATTCAAAACTGATTTTTAAATCTATCAGTTATCATTTAGGTTCGCAAATTATGACAGCTGAACCGTTTCAAAATGCGCTGGGTAAAATCAAACCTGTATTTGTAAATTTGCAGACAGAATTTAAATCTTTGGATCGTTTAGATCTTGGTGGTGGATTAGGGATTGATTACAAAAACCACGACATGATCAATGATGAAATTCAATGGAAAAATTTAAAAACTGTTTACGAAACAGAACTGACAAATTTTCCTGCGCAGTGTTTGATCGAGATGGGCCGTTTTATTGTCGCGCGCAGTGGAATTCTGATCACAGAAGTTCAGTACGTTAAAAAGACAGAAACCAAAGAAATTGTGATCTGTGATGTTGGAATGAATAATTTAATGCGCCCCAGTTTGTATCAGGCCTATCATCATGTGTTGCCATTGAAAAAAAATAATATTGAAAAAACATATATGATTGTAGGACCCATTTGCGAATCAACAGATTTTTTCCACAAAGATTTTATCACATCAGAAATATCAGAGGGTGATTTGATCGCCATCTGTGATGTGGGTGCTTACGGCAGATCAATGGCTTCAAATTACAACCATCAACCTGTCGCGCTGGAATTTTTTATTTAAATTGTGCACAGCCTAGATTTTTTTTGTAAACTTTGGATCTGCAGGCGGGTTGTGAATCCGAGCATTTTAGTCTCATGTGAAAATGATCGCCGTGGCCATCGACGTGTTCAATATTTTGAAATATTTTTTCAGTAATCAATTTATCCGGACCAGAAAATTCTTTTTTAGTTTCTGCATAGGTGCATAAATCCTGAATAATTAAACGATCCACAAAAATTCGGTCAATGGGGAATTCATTTTGTTTAAATGCGAATTTAAATAATTCAAATGTTTTTTCAACAGAATAAGCATGTTTGTGAATCTGTCGATTTGCTTGTGTCACAACAACAGGAAAATTTGTTTTCTCGGCTAGATCTGCTGAATTGACAGGGTAGGCGATATCGGCATCGACACCGATTTGATGACTTTTGTGTGGATTCAGATGTCCACCGCGTTTAGCTGAAATATTTCCGACAAATAATTTCAAATCTGCGACCTGCTGATTCAAAAAATGCCCCATCTTTGAAATGATCTGAGCCATCTCGAATGTTGAATAAAAACGTTCGCGTGTCGGAAATGAAATTGCATAAAATGAATTTTCTTTGAGTAGCGTCTGCTGAGTCATCAGTGATGTGGCATTACGAAGTGTGCCGTTGTCAGGAAAACCAACAGCCTGATTCACAGGTCGAATTGTACCTGACGAACTTTGAATGAAGTTCGTATTTAAAATCTGAGATTTTTTTTCTGTTTTTGGCTGTTCAATTTGAATGTGAACTGGATCTTTTTCAGCCGTTGTTTGATCCGAAGACTCAGTTTTGAAAAACTGAGGTAAATCGACTGTTTCGACTTGGCCTTGAAATCGTCCGTCGATACTTTCTTCGGTACCTTCACTTTGTAAATCAGTTTCTTCAATAATCGCGGCTGGCTTATCTGAAACAATTGGCTCATTTGTTTTTAAAATTGGTGGCACTGATTCGTTAGTTTTTGTTTTTTCGACAACGACTGGTTTTACGGCCTGCACCGTCTCAAATTGATCGGTGAAATATTGTTTCTCAAACAAGACGAAAAAATCAACCAATGCTTTTTCACAGCTGACATCTTCGTTGTCTGCAATCGTCAGGCACGTGACCTTCGCTCGAATGACAGGAGCATCGGGTTTTCTGCCTTGATCATTCATGTCTATGACAGCTTGATCTGAATTTTGCTTTCCGTTCAATTCAAAATCATTTTCAGTCAGAATCGTTTTTTCTTTGGTTTCAATTTTTAAATGACCCGAAATTTTAAGCGTATGCTGTTTTTGATCATACAAATATTTAATAGCGCTGAATTTAGTTTGACCCAATAATAACGTTCCAGATTTTGTTTTAATTTCAACCTTGGGTGAATCAAACTGTTCAGCGTTTTCAGGAGCTTCGGTTTGAAACATATCTGTGGATACTAATTCTTTATGAAGTTGTTCTTGCTGAGGGGCTTCGGGATTAGGTGTATTACTTTGAGACACCTTAAGCTTTGCACAACTTGCAGAAAGTAACAGGAGCATCGGTAATAAGAATTTTGCTTTTTTCATATCAATATGCAAAGCACATGTGGTGCCGTTTTCGAATGGTTTTAAAGCGAGGATAACGGTTTAAACAGATGCTAAATCAGCTTTACATGTCAACGAACTGGTCAGATGACGGAAACTGTTTCAAAATCAATTTTTCGAGTGGTCACAGCGCTAATCAGTTGCTTTGATAAATATTCAAATTGGGGCCCAAAATCAGTTAAACAAATTTTTAAATTTTCTTGTTTTTCCGTTGTATTAGGATTTAATTTCAAATTTTTAAAATCATTTTTTAAAATTTCGCAAATAGCTGAACCTGAATCAATCAAAGATATATTTTCGCCAAAAACTTTCTGCAAAGTATTTTTTAAAAGCGGGTAATGTGTACAGCCTAAGACAACGGTATCAAAATCTTTAAGTGTTAATTCTGAAAAATATTTTAGCGCAATTTGTTCGGTGATTGAATCTTCAGTCCAGCCTTCTTCGGCTAAGGGAACAAATAACGGACA
>JAYTMM010000147.1:0-11020 GCA_043728555.1 Pseudobdellovibrionaceae bacterium | reverse complement strand
GAAGATTTACAGGACTTACTGAGAGAATATAGGCTGACGAAAATCAATTTAATTGATCAGTTTCCGCAGACTTTACATTATGAAGCGATGGTCTTACTTCAACGAATAGATTGAAACGCCCGATATGGTCCCTGCGATGTCTTTTTTGAAGATTAATGATAACAATGGTAATGTGATAATCCCCGTTACCATGATCGAAAGTGTGCGAATGAATATCCTGAATGAATAATTCATTTTCAACCTTTGACTGGGTTCTCCTAACCTTAAGCTGCAACTGTATTCTCCGATGCTGGCCCCTAGAAAAACTCTGAATAAAACAAAATAAATCATCGATATTGCTACATAAATTGTGATGACTGAAAAGCCTATATTTTTAAGTGAAGATTTTAACATGATGGTGGCAATTAATAAAAATACGCAAGCTACGGCCACAATAATTAAATGATCAACGGCAGCCGAGGCCCATGTCCATAAAGCAAGCTTTAAACCTTTTCTTGATCTTGGTCCGCCCGCAAAATCGTTTTGCTGTGTATCTTTTTCTGTAAAGTCTAATCGGTTTAAATAGTCTTTTTGGAACGAATTTCGTTTTTCAAGTGGACGTTCACGATTTATTTCAGGGTTATTTACTGGATCAATTTGCATGATAAATATTAACACACATCACAAAAAAAATAACTAGACCTAGGTTTTGAATTCAGCTCAAATAAATATTCAACAATATAACAATGTTCTGCCAGAACAATACATTAACTTTAAGGAGTTTTTATGAAAGCAATCGTTATCGCTACATTATTAGCCGCTTCATCTTTTGCATTTGCTGCAAAATCATATCAAGTGACTGGTCCAGTCTTAGAAGTGACTGATTCAACAATTACAGTTGATAAAAAAGGCGAAAAATTTGAAATTGACCGTGCAGCTGGTATGGGCGGCGATGTTAAAAAAGGCGCAAAAGTTACTGTAAAGTACACAATGACAGCAACTGAAATTGAAGTTAAATCTGAAGGCGCAGCACCTGCTAAAAAAGAAAAAAAAGCTAAGAAGTAATTTTTAAATTTCAATCTGTTCAAATAAAAAAAGCCGAAGATTTTTTCTTCGGCTTTTTTTATTTTAAATACTTATTTTAATGCCCTGTTTTTACAGCCGGCGTTGTTGTTGTCGGTGGTTTTTCTGGACAGCTGATCGCGTTGACCACGTATGTTCCATCCCAACATTTAAATTGTGCTGTCGTCGGACATGTCGCAGGAGGAGTTACTTTCGTTACACCGTCAGCACAAGTGATTTGTGTTGGCGTTGTTGGGCTGACTGTTGATGAACATAAACACGTTGATATATTCGTCAAAGTTTGGCCCGCTGGACACGACGGACACATACACGTTCCATTTATATTCGCCAATGGTGATGGACACGTTTGTCCGCATGGTGCTGCCGAATTTCCTGTCGGCGTTGAATTCGCAGGACAAGCATCGCCTGGTGATTTAATTACGGGTTTAGCTGGAGCCCATAATTTATACATGGCCCAAACAGCCAATCCGCCAACAACCCACGGTAATGCTTTTTGGAAAAATCCTGAAAATGATCCAAAAAATCCATCGTCTTTATCTTTTTTAGGTTTGCTGGCTGTTTCTGATGATTTTTCTATACATGTTTCGGCACCGTTGTCATTTTTAACAATGGTTCCATCACACTTACCACCCGGTCTCATCGGTGTTCGATCGCTGGATTCGACAACCGCAGGAACAGGTTTATCACACATTTTTTTCGCATCAAATCCTGAAACTTTTGTGTCTTCAAATTTCCAGTTACCTGCGGATCCATTCGTACATAAACATTGAAGATCTCCGCCGGTGCTGTCTTCAGACATTCCAGCCGGACATTTTTTCTTTGATGAATCGACAACAACTGGATCACTGATAGGACATTTTGCACCAGGGTTGACTTCGGTTTTTTTCGTATCCGCACAAGTACATTTTAAAGTTGCGGCATTCATTGATGAGCCGTCTTTACAACCCGGTTTTTCTTTTAAAAATTCGGCAACAAATAAAAATCGGCGTTGTAATTGATCGCAAGCTCCCCAAAAATTTTTCTCGTTGTATTTATTTGAACTGGCTGCCGCTAAACAGCTTTCTTTGGCTTTATCAATGTCGTTATCAAATGCTTTTTTGATATTTACAATTTGATCCAAAACCGAAGAATCCAGTTCTTTGTTTAAATCAACTCCTGCACCCAAAAAACCTTTTAAATAATTTTCAACATACGATGAATTTGCGGCTTGTTGTTTTTTGTATTCTTCGGCCAACTGATCTGGATTTTTAGATAAGTTTTCTGACGAATAGCGATTTTTATTTTTCAAATCTTTATTTAAAAAGTCGACTGTTTGCCCCAAAGGACTTGCTTTGTCACAAGGGCCATCAGCATGAGTCGCAATTTGAAATTGTGGACTTGATGTTGTTACGCAAATCGCAGTGCCACCGGGCATACCGTAAACAAATGGATTACATGCCAATTGACCTGACGAACACTGTGATTGTGCTTTTGAAACAATCGGATTCACAACTCCATTTGAATCTTTATAACTGTCTTGCAATGCTCGAACGCCACAAGAACCATTTGAATAGTTTGAAACGTAGCCCGCAACCAGACAATTTTCACTGCTGGCATCGGCGGTTGTTCCAGATCCTTTTTTAACATCTTGACGAACACGTTTGCCCGCAGGTTTTACAGTTGCTGCTTGCTGCGCTTGGGATTTATTAAAAATCGAATTCCAAAAATATTCAAACTGCGATGTTGTTCTTTGATTTTTTTTGTCTTGTAAAATTAAAATTTTCTGAGCATCAGTCCAAAGCTGTCGCATATTCAACAGATATCCGGCTTTGTCATGAACTGACATTTTTGACCAAATTTCTTTGGATACCGCGGGATAGCCTGTGAATTTTGTCGATGGGGCTTCTGATTTAACGACTTGTTTTCTTAAATTCGCATCACCGTTCGTTAATTTTAAAAACATATCATTAAAATTTACGATATCGACTTCAGATAAATTTGTGTTATTAAATTTTAAATATTTATCAGAGCTACCGTAAACTTGAATATTCACAAGTTCAGCATCTTTGGACACGCGAATTGTGGGAATTTCTAGGCCTTCAGAATTTTTAACAGTTGTTAATTCAAACACAGGCATCACATAATCGCTATTATTTTTAATAAATTTTTCCAATTGATTTTGAACCCGTGCCGGGTACAAATCTTTATTTTTTTTATAAAATTCACCCAAGGTCATTGATTTATTCAGTCCCAATTGGGTGATTGCATTTTGCACTTGTGATTTTGAAATTTCAGCACGATCTTTTTGTGCCGCAAGGCCTTGTGCCACAGGTAACATGACCATTGTCAAAACCGAAGTGGTTGTTAATAACCACTTTGAAATTTTCTGAAAAATATTTTTTGATTTCATATCAACCTCATTTAAAATAACTGTGTTCTATTTACCTGTTTTAGTTGTCGGAACACCACCGCTACATGGTGGATTCGCGCAAGTGTTATTACCAGTACCGCCTTCGTTCGGCGGAGCAGTACAAACACAAGTCACGCCATTGATACCCGCTGGTGATGTACATGACGCTGCGTTTGCACAACCACAATTACCGTTTGATAAAAGTATTTGAGCACCCTGACATGTTGCTGGCGCATAACAATTCGGAGGCGTTCCCGTTGTTCCCGCTGGACATGATGCCGTTGCAAAACACTTCGGTGGAGTTCCTGTTGTTCCCGCCGGACATGTTGCTGCGACAAAACAATTTGGCGGATTACCCGTAGTACCTGCTGGACATTGCGCTGTAGAAAAACAATTCGGAGGCGTGCCTGATGTTCCGCTTGGACACCGTGCTGCTGTAAAACAATTCGGAGGAGCTCCTGTTGTTCCTGCTGGACATTGCGGTGGTTGATCTGGTTGCTTCGGTTTTTTATCACGATTTAAAAATGCAAATAAACCTAAGGCAGCAAGTCCCAGTCCGCCGATCAACAACCAATTTGGTCCAGATTCACATTCGTATTTTTCTTGGCCTTTTTCTGGTGATTTTGAACCAAAAAATTTCATCAATTTATTAGGTTCATTTGAAACTTCTAAAGTTCCTTTTGCACATTCACATTTTTCGTAATTGAAATCAGAAATACCCTTTGGCTTATCACAAGTGCCTTCTGGTTTTACTGGCGGCTGTTCTGAATCAGAACACCAAGCTGGTAATTTTTCACCAACACCAAATGTTCTGCTTTGGTCTTTTGATTTACCAACAACACATTCGCAAACCTTATTGCCTTCTCCATCTTCAGTTAATTTAGATTGCGGAGATGGGCATTCACCCGCTACAACCACCGGACCCGGTGCTGGAACCTCTGGTTTTTTTAATCCGGCAATCACTTCGTCAACAAATAAATAACGTCTGTGCAATTGATCACAAGCGCCACGTTGATTTGCTTCGTGTTTTGCTGTAATTTCTTTTTCACAAATTTCTAAAGCTTTATCAATACTTGTTTTAAAGTGGTCATTGATACGTAAAATTTCTTTTTCAAGATCTGGTGACCATTTGCCGTCTTTGAAAAGCGCTAGCATGTCTTTGTCTTTGCTGGCTAAAATTCCAGAAATAAAATCTTTTGTTAATTGAAAATTATTCGCAGCTTGATCTTTTTTGATTTCTGCAATTTGACTTTCGCGAGGTTGAATTTTTGAATAATCTTTTCCGCTGACATCAAACAACGCACTGCTGCTGCTCAGGCGACTTTGTGTGTCACACGGACCATCCCAATGTGTTGCCACTTGAAAATTTGCCGCTTTTTTATCGATACAAATCGGACTGCCATTCGGCGTACCGTAAACCATCGGATTACAAGCTACTGAATTTGAACCACTCTGACTGACACACTGATCATTCGAACTTTTCACGTAACTTAAATCAGATTTTTCAGCGTATGTTGCAATCGCTACGTCAACAGAACACCCTGGGCGCTTATCGCCGCGAACATTGCTGACATCGGTTGTGTATGCGCCGATGTATCCAGCAACAATACATGATTTTGCATCGTATGGAATTTTAACTTGGCCTTGTTTTGTCTGGACGGTTTTACCTTTTCCATCAGGTAATTTGACAGGTCGTGCAACAACAGCTGTTTCAGCACCAGCCTCTGGTAAAATTGTTTTAAAAATATATTCGATGAACGAAAATGTTGAAGATTTCTTTTCTTTTTTAGTTTCTTTTTCGGATATTACTTTTTCTGCTTCTAAATACATCATGCGCATTTGAATAAAATACGTTGCACGCTGTTGAACAGTCATTGTTTTCCATAACTTCGAAGTCATTGTTGGGAATGGACTGTGTTTAAGCTTATCTGTAGCAATAGTTTCAGAATATTGTTTCTGCGTTTTCGAATCGACGGCTAATATTTTTTTAAACATTTTCTGTGGAACTTGAGTGTCTTTCTCAGAGAGCGTTACACCGTTGAATTTAATAAATTTACCCGATTCGCCGTAAAACTGAATCGTTTGAGTCTTGCCGTTCTCGGTCATATATAACGTCGGAACGTTTTCACCGGCTGATGATTTTGAAGTTTTAATTTCAATTTGCGGCATCAACATGTTTGGATTTTTTTGTACAAAGGTTTCAATTTCTTTGTACATGTAACCTGGGTAATAAGCTTTCGATTTTTCCCAGAATTCAGCCAAGGTCGTTTTTTTATTCAGACCAAATTCCTGCGCGTATAATTTTAAATTTTCAGCTGTGATATTTTCAGCTTGTTTTCCGTAAGCCAGTGGTGAAAACACCATCGTCATCCACGAAATATGAGTTAACACCCACGAAAATACGTTCATCAATTTGATTCGTTTCATTTTGACCTCTTTTAAGTATAAATCTGGTACACCCAGAATTATTTTTTTTACTAAATATTCCAGGTTCTATATCGGCGTCTCAAAAAGAAAACTTAAATCATTATGTTACGTTCTGTTTTGAGACACTTTTAGTAAATTTATTAAGACTTACGTCGATCCGAATCGTCACGGGCGCCCGTGCGGCGATCTGTTTTTTGTTTGCTGGATGTCCATTCCGTGCGGCGATCTAAGTACGGAAACCTAAAATAGAATGCGATGACCAAAACGCCCATCGTGCAAAGCACCGCAATGACAGAAAATATTTTTAAAAACTGTGGCTCGATTGAATTTGTATCGACAAAATAAATACGGTAAATATTGATGATTAAAACCAGCAATAACGTAACAATTGCTAAACTCCATGATAGCTTATGCGCTTTGAACAACAGTAAACCCGTCATAAAAAGCATGATCAACCAAGACCATTCAAGGATTGGAATTGTATTCAGAAAAGGAATAAATATTGATGGATCATACCAATTTGCAACGCCAGATCCTGCAAAGCTGATTAAAATATTTCCCAGCGGAGCCAGTAAAAATAAAATAGCCAAAAAATAAATGGCGATCGGTTTTTTTAATTGTGGTGATTCTGTCATGATGATTACCTCGTGTATTTATCCTACGAAGTAATCTTTGATTTGCCTATAGCTGACTAGACCTTGGTTTAGTTTATGGGACAAATTTCGATCGTTGTTTTTTCTTGGACCAGCGAATAAATTTCTTCGATTTCACGGTCGGTGACGGCCATACAACCTTGAGTCCAATTAACGGTCGGATGTTGAACATCTTTAACGATTTGCGGGATTAATCCGTCCTGAGCTTTTACAGGAAAACCGTGGATCATTATAAAACTACCTGCATCTCGATCATGCGCTGTTGCATATTTGATATCACGAACATTTGGATAAGATACTTTTAAAGCCATGTAATACTTTGAATTGGGATTTTTAAATTCGACGTTATAAATACCCTCAGGAGTTTTGTTGTCGCCCTGAAATGTTTTTGGACCAAGCCTTGACCCCGGGCCCATTGCTATGTCGTAGGACTTAACGATCATTCCCGCACTCATTAAATAAAGTTTTTTATACTCTTTTTGAACAACAATACGGTCCACTGTTGAATCATCTTTAGTCTGTAAAATTCCAGCCATTTCTTTGTTCTGACAATACAACGTTCCTGTTAAATCAGCTTTTTTAGCTGCAAAAACATTCACCTGAAACAATACTGTGATAAGTAAAATAATTTTCATTTCGCTGTTATATCATAAACCTTATAGGTCGACTTAAAAATTGATACGGTTTGAATTCATTTCCAAGCTGTCAAAAAGTTCGACAATGAGCCTATTAAAAGCTATAAACAAGCAATGAACCCAACAAACTTCCCCTATTCGCTATACAACCTGATCGATTTTGAAATTTATATTTTTTTAATCGTTTATACGATTTTTTGTTATTTATTTTATAAAATTTTATTAAAGAATGTATCTACAGAAAGGCATACGAATTTAAAAAATCACTTCAAAAATTTACTGGCTCATGCTTTGGTTTTAAGTTCATTTTATTTTTTATTTAATGCACTTTATGTGGGTTCAGAACCCTACATCATTTTAAAAAAGATTTTACCTTACGTTTCTACGCTGACATTTTTATGGGGCTGTTTATTATTTGTTAAAACATCCAGACTTTTAGTTCTGCAATATTTGTTTTTAGGATCTATGCGCGCAGGTGTACCTTTACTATTAGTAAATATTTTTTCTTTATTACTTTCGGTTGCAATTTTATTTTGGTCTGTTTCAAGAGTTTTTGGCGTGCAGTTAACGCCATTACTTGCAACCTCTGCGGCTTTTTCGGTTATTCTGGGTTTAGCCCTGCAAGATACTTTAGGAAATTTATTTGCGGGGATTTCATTACAAATTGATAAAACATTCGAAATTGATGATTGGTTGGAAGTTCAAAATGGAATGGTCAAAGTCACGGGCCAAGTCAAAGAATTGTCATGGCGGTCAACGATGCTGGTTGGTTTTTCCGATGAATTGATCACGTTACCTAATAAATTAATTGCAGCATCGCAGGTTTCAAATTTTTCACCTGAAAATCAACCTATTGTTCGAAGTCAAATTTTCAGGATTGGACATTCTGAAAACTCAGACACCGTTAAAAATTTACTATTTCAAACAGTTTTAAAAATCCCTGAAGTGAAACAAAATCCTGAACCTTGGCCGTACATTCAAGAAATCACAGAAAACTGGATCGCTATTAAAATTATATATTACATGGATCACTACGGAAAACAATTTTCTGCCGGCGATATTGTTTTAGAAAAATGCTTAACTGTTTTGAAAGATAACAATATCAAATTAGCCCATCAAATTATTGATGTAAAAAAAGAGAATGCATAAATGATCACTGAAAATATTTCTACAAGCAAACCTGTTGATCGCAACCATCCGTTGGCTACAAAAATCAGAAAGCAAATTACACAAGCTCTTGTTGATTTTAACATGTTAAAAAATGACGATAAATTAATGATCTGCGTTTCTGGTGGCAAAGATTCTTCGATCCTTACCATTTTAATGGATGAAATCAGAAAACGCGCAGAAATTGATTTTGATTTCACGGCGGTTATGCTGGACCAGAAACAACCCGGATTTAACGCCGATCAATTTAAAAATTGGTTAACCTCTGAAAATATAAAATTTCAAATGATCGAAAAAGACACTTATTCAATCGTCACAGATAAAATCAAAGACGGCGTTTATTGCAGTTTGTGTTCAAAATTACGTAGGGCAATTTTATATGATTTTGCTTTTGATCATAAATATACAAAAATGGCCCTAGGTCATCATCGCGATGATTTGATTGAAACCACATTATTAAATTTATTTTATACCGGCCAACTTTCAACAATGCCTGCAAAGCTTCGCTCTGATGATAACAGAAACACAATCATCAGGCCTCTGGCGTATGTCGCAGAAAAAGATTTGATCGAATTATCTAAAATTTGGAATATGCCTGTGATCCCTTGTAATTTATGTGGATCACAAGAAGGTATGAAACGCAAAAAAATGAAAAAATTAATTATTGATCTTGAGAAAGACATTCCTAATCTAGGTGGCAGTTTTTTAAACGCATTGATGAATATAAAGCCCAGCCATTTGTTAGACGAAAAAATTTATGACTTTAAAAATTTATGACTTTAAAAATATATGATTGTAAAAATATATGATTGTAAAAATATATGACGCCCCCAATATTTAATGATTTAAAAAACAAATCTTTTCAGAATCGTTTCGATACAGCAGAAATACGAATCGAAAAACTAAAAAATCTGCAAACTTGGATCAAAAACCATGAAACAGAAATCTGTCAGTCTTTAAAAACTGATTTTAACAAGCCTGAATTTGAAACACAAGTTTCAGAAATTTTAATTGTTCAGAGTGAATTAAAATATTTTATTCAAAATTTAAAATTATGGATGAAAGATCAGTCTGTTTCAACCCCGCTAACTCTGATCGGACACAAAAGTCTGATTCGTTTTGAAAATAAAGGCGTTGTTTTGATTATCTCACCTTGGAATTACCCGTTCCAATTAGCCATTAATCCATTGATCGCGGCCATTGCGGCCATTGCGGCAGGGAACACTGTCGTTATTAAACCCAGCGAATTGACGCCCGCAACTTCGAATTTAATTTTTGAATTATGCAAAGCAATTTTTGAAAATGATGTTGCCGTTGAATTGGGTGATAAAGACAAAACCACTGAATTATTAAATTATAAATTTGATCATGTGTTTTTTACGGGCTCAACAGCTGTTGGTCGAATCATTGCTACAAAATGTGCCGAAAAATTAATTCCATACACATTAGAATTAGGCGGAAAATCACCCCTCATTATTGATGAAACAGCGGATCTTGATGATGCCGTCAAAAAAATTCACTGGGCTAAATATTTAAACCGTGGCCAAACATGCGTGGCACCTGATTATATTCTAATTCAAAAAAATATTTATTCTGAATTCCTAAATAAATATAAAAATCACTCTGAAGCTTTTAAAAATGATAACTTCAGTCACATCATTACTGAGCGACACGAATTAAGGCTTACAGAAATGACAGGTTCTGCTTTAAAATCTACTGAATTAATTGCAGTTAAAGATTTAACTCATCCCCTGATGCAGGATGAAATTTTTGGTCCAGTATCGCCGGTTTTATCTTTTGATCACATCGATGACGCAGTCAAAATCACAAAAAAGCACCCTGACCCTTTAGCCTTTTATATTTTTTCAAAATCAGATTCAAATATTGATGACTTTCTTCGAAAAATTCCTTCCGGCGGAGCCGCTATTAACGCTATCAGCGTGCACTTGGGTAATCATCATTTGCCCTTTGGTGGTCGTGGCAGCAGTGGCCAAGGTCGTTATCATGGTCATTTCGGATTTCTGGAATTTTCTCATCAACGAGCTGTTATTAGACAATATTTTTTCAGCCAAATCACACAGCTGATATTTCCTCCGTACACGCCGTTTAAAAATAAAATTTTAAAGATTTTAAAATTGATAAACAGTTAGTTAATAACTGATTTTTTCAGACCTGTTTTTTTTAATATCAGATCTGGATTTTTTTGTATCTAAACGTTTTCGTTGGCTGGATTTCGTGGGCTTTGTGGCTTTTCTTTTTTTAGGTTCAATCAAGTACTGATTGATCAGTTCATTGAGCATTTTAACGGATTTATCTTTGTTTGATTTCTGATCCCGTTCAGATTCAACGCGAATCAGAATAAATTCATCCTGAGCCAGTCGGTGTTTCAATCTGAATAGTAATTTTTGTTTTTGTTCGTCATTCAAACACGATGATTCAAGAATTGAAAATCGTAATTGCACACATGAATTTGTGCGGTTCACGTGTTGGCCACCCGGTCCTTGTGACCGTGTGACTGAAAATTCAATTTCGTTGTAATCAATTGTGATCATCTATATATGCTGATGCGAAACTTCCGTAAAGTAAATCACAAATGACAGACAAATTAAAATCGCACCCATAATTAATTTTTCATTGTTTTCAAGCCATGTCATTTTAAATTGTTTTAATGTCATATAAAATAACGT
>JAYTMM010000146.1:0-11061 GCA_043728555.1 Pseudobdellovibrionaceae bacterium | reverse complement strand
GCCTATTTTACAAAATTCAAAAACGAAAAATACGAAAACATCGACGAAGTCGTCGTAACTTATTTTGCAGATCAAAAATCATATACCGGTGAACCGTCGGCCGAAATCAGCTGTCACGGAAACCCACTGGTCACGGAAAAAATATTGAATCGCCTGCATCGGCTGGGCGCCAGATCCGCTGATCGCGGTGAATTTACATACCGTGCTTTTATGAATGATAAAATTGATCTGGTTCAGGCCGAGGCCGTTTTATCAGTGATCGAATCACAAACTGAAAATGCGCTGAAGGTTTCGCTACGCCAGCTCGAAGGCAAAACATCGAAGGAGTTTTTAGCGATCGAATCAGAATTAATTTGGTGTTTAGCACACATCGAAGCGTCGATTGATTTTTCGACCGAAGGCTTGGATGTTGTTGACCAAAATGTTTTAATTCAAAAACTAAAAAAGATTCAAAACGATTTGCAGAAAATGATCGGTAGTCATAAATCGGGAAAGATTTTAAAAGACGGTCTAAAAATAGTTTTCACTGGCCAACCGAACGTCGGCAAATCCAGCCTATTGAATCAAATCGTTGAAAAAGAAAAAGCCATCGTCACCGAGATCGCGGGCACAACTCGTGACGTGATTGAATCGACCACGATCTATAATGGTTTAAAAATTATTGTATGCGATACTGCAGGGCTGCGTGAAACTAAAGATGTTGTCGAAAAAATCGGTGTTGAAAAAAGTCTGCAGGAAGCCGCTTCGGCAGATATTTGCATTTATGTTTTTGATGCCTCAATGGGGATCACCAAAGACGATGAGAATTTGATTTTAAATATTCCAAATAAAATGGTCTTATTTGTCGCGAACAAGTCCGACAAGCTATCCGCAGCAGCCATGGCCATGCGTCTGGCAGAAACCACAAAAAAATTACAAAATTTAGCTGCCCACAAGCCGTCATTAGATGAAAAGAACCTGCTTTTTTTATCAGCCCTTGATCAAGCCTGCCGAGATCAACTATTACTAAGCATCACTGCAGAATTTAAGAACTTGGATTTTTTAAATGAATCCTTGATATCAAGTGTTCGCCAATTTGAGATGTCTCAAAATGCTGAGCGCGCGCTGTCAAATGTGGTTTTAGAACTTGAACAGAATGCGGGTTCAGAATTTATTGCACAAACGCTGAAAGGCGCATTGTTGTCGATTCAAAAAATATTGGGGCACAGTTTTGATGATCAAATTATGGATCGCGTATTTAAAGAATTCTGCATCGGAAAATAATCCGACAAATAAGCCCGAGATATTTTTATGAATAAATCAAATTTCGATATTATTGTAGTTGGCGCTGGACACGCGGGCATTGAAGCCTGCTTGGCACCATCTCGATTGGGTTTAAAAACCCTTCTTGTCACAACAAATTTGGATCGTATCGGATACATGTCCTGCAATCCATCGATTGGCGGCTTAGCCAAGGGCCATATGGTTCGTGAAATTGATGTGTTGGGTGGCCAAATGGGCCAAGCTGCAGATCAAACATGTATTCAATTCAAAAGATTAAACTCCAGCAAAGGCCCTGCTGTTCGCGGCACGCGCACGCAAAACGATAAACATTTATATTCGGATATGCAGAAAAAAATTATTTCTGAACAAGAAAATTTATCTGTGTTGCAGGGAGAAGTTAAAAAATTAATTTTGAGAAATAATGAATGTGTCGGCGTAGTTTTACATGATGGCTCAGAAATCTTTTCAAAAAAAGTGATCATAACGACCGGCACGTTTATGAACGGCGTGATGCACGTTGGCCTTGAACAAACGGCGGGCGGCCGCGTTGGCGATGCCGCAAGCGTGGGTATTTCTGACCAGCTGGCCTCGCTTGGTTTTGTCGTTCAAAGATTAAAAACCGGAACTCCGGCAAGGCTTCACAAAGACAGTATCGACTGGAGCAAAACAACCCCCCAGGGCGGTGATGAAAAGTTTTATCCATTCAGCTTTAAATCTGAAAGAAATTTTTATTTGCCGCAAGTTCTTTGTTATCTGTCATATACCTCAGAAAAAACTCATGACATTATTCGTGCGAATTTAGACAAATCACCCATGTACTGTGGAATCATTGAAGGCGTGGGCCCCAGATATTGCCCAAGCATCGAAGACAAAATCACACGTTTCGCTGATAAAATTGCGCACCAAACTTTTTTAGAGCCCGAAGGCTTAACGTCGGATTTAATTTATTTACAGGGAATTTCGACGTCGCTGCCGCAGGACGTTCAAGATCAGTTCTTGCGAACAATTGCTGGCCTTGAAAATGTTAAAGTCGTTCGCTATGGCTATGCGGTGGAATACGATTTTATCGAACCCACACAAATTCACCATCGGCTTGAAACTCGCCCGATCAAAAATTTATTCTTGGCGGGGCAAATTAATGGAACCAGTGGCTACGAGGAAGCGGCTGCGCAAGGCTTTATCGCCGGCGTAAATGCAGCCCACAGTGTTTTAGAAAAGCCCGAATTTATATTAGAACGCGATCAGGCCTACGCCGGCGTATTAATTGATGACCTTGTTACAAAGGGCACACGCGAACCTTACCGGATGTTTACATCGCGCGCAGAACACCGTTTAATTTTGCGAGAAGATAACACGATTGATCGTCTGTCAGAAATTTCTAGAAAATTAGGAATAGTTTCAGAAAAACAGTTGGACGAATTAAATATCATTAAAGAAAAACGTGAAAAACTTTTTGCTGATTTAAAAGAAAAAGTTATTTATCCAAAAGCAGAAACGAATGCGTTGATTGTTTCTATGGGCAGTTCGGCTTTGTTAAAACCAGCAACAGCAGAAGAATTTTTGCGAAGACCAGAAATTAATTTTCCACACCTGACAGCGTTGGGATTTGAATACGAACACGATGAAGTCGTCACCGAAGCCGTTGAAATTCAGGTGAAGTATTCTGGCTATGTGAAGCGACAGTACGAAGTGATCGAACAAAGTAAAAAAATGGAAAACTTTGAAATTCCCAAAACGACACAATATTCTGAAATCAAGGGCCTTTCAAAAGAAGAAGTTGATAAGTTGAACCGAGTCATTCCTAGGACCTTGGGGCAAGCAGCGCGCATTAGCGGAGTAAACCCTTCTGCGATTCAAGCAATTATGGTATATTTAAAGGGTGCAGATAAACGATTGAAAGAGTTAGGCATTGAAAAATTTAAAACCCCAACAGCAACCCAATCATAAATCTGAAACTGAATCCATAGCCGCACCAACTATTCAGTGGCGTATCGACGGCTGGTTCAAAGATTTGTCGTCTGAACAAAAACAAAGACTTAAAAAATATCACGATGAGCTCTGTAAATTTAATAAAGTTTTAAATTTAGTTTCGCCAAAAACCCTATTTACTTCGGACGCCGTACATTTTGCGGACGCGATCGCATCATCACAATTTGTTCTAAAAAATATTAATAAAAACGAATGCTTATTTGACATTGGCAGCGGAAACGGTTTTCCTGGATTGGTATTTTCCGCGCTTGAGCCAGATCAAAAAATCGCGCTTGTTGACACGGATCAGCGTAAGTGTGAATTTTTAAAACATACAATCTCCATTCTTGGTTTAAAAAATATTTCAGTCGAAAATACAAATGTTGAAAAGCTTCCAGACGATTCTATTTTGCAGGCGGTGGCCCGAGGATTTGCCCCATTGCCTCGCGCGATGTTAGTTTTGCGAAAACCCGTAGCGCTGGGCGGCGTTGTTTATCATTTAAAATCTGAAGAGTGGAGCCAAGAAGTTTCGCAAGTACCATCGCAACTTTGCTCTGTGTGGCAGCCGCGCCTTGAGGGCGAGTACAACATTCCGTCTCTGGCGCATAAAATGTACGTCGTTAAAACAGATAAAATTTCGTAAAGTAATTTTAATGTGTGGGCGCTGGTTCGGGGGGCCGTTCTTCGCCAGATGTTCCACGTGGAACATCTTTTGCGTCTTTCGTTTTCTCTAGAGAGTCAGCCTTTTTCCCCCACAGCAGCTTAGCTTTTTGGAGCTTTAACCGTATTTTATAATCTTCAATTTCTTTATCGTCGGGCCACGGACGACCAGATTTTGTTAAGCTTTCCAGGTATCTGGATTTTGCCTCGTTTTTTCTAAGCTCCAGTGCGATTTCAAAATACTTAACCTGTTGCCTATATAAATTTAAATTGTTGTTGGATTCAAAAAATCTTTTACTGGCGTATTTGACCTGGCCCGTTTGCGGGACAGCCTTATCAAGCTCTGATTTTGCTTTGGCGTTTTGTGATTCTTCAGCAGCTAAATTTTTCTGCGCTATTTCAAATTCATTTTTTAAATCGGCATAAATAACATCAGACAGTTCTGGATTTGGATCGCGCTTGTTGCATCCGACTGAAAAAAGCAGGCCGAAAATACATAAAATCGATAAAGAGGGCTTTAAAAAGGTGTTTTTCATATGTTCCACGTAGAACATCGGATCATTTTCATTAAAACTGTAACTATTTTCTTGAATTAAAAATATCGGCTGGTCATGATGTTCACAACTTCTTTAAGGGGAACAAATGACAAAAGTAATTTGCATCGCAAATCAAAAAGGTGGAGTTGGTAAAACAACAACAACAGTAAACCTTTCATCGGCATTGGCTCAATTGGGTAAAAAAGTATTGCTTGTTGATATGGATCCACAGGGAAATGCCTCAAGCGGATTGGGTATTAAAAAACACGAAACTGAAGAGAAAAACATTTATCACGTATTAATTGGCGAAAGTAACCTTCAAGAGGTTGTATTTCAAACTAGCCAGCCAAATTTATGGATAGCGACTTCAAATCCTGATCTTGTGGGCGCTGAAATTGAGCTTGTGGATATGCCGCAACGTGAATATCGTTTAAAAGCCGCGATCGCGTCGGCCTCAAATTTATATGACTATGTATTAATTGATTGCCCGCCGTCACTGGGGCTGCTCACTTTGAATTCATTAGCGGCTGCAAACAGTTTTTTAGTACCTTTGCAATGTGAATACTATGCCCTTGAGGGGTTAAGTCAGCTTTTGAATACTGCAGGACTAGTCAAAAAAAGCATAAATCCAAACCTGCACATCGAAGGCATCTTGTTAACGATGTTTGATAAGCGTAACAACTTAAGTCACCAGGTCGTTGAAGAAATTAAAACGCATTTTAAAGACAAAGTATTTTCTGTGATCATCCCAAGAAATGTAAGGCTGAGCGAGGCGCCTAGTCATGGAGTTTCAATTTTCGGATACGATCCAAGATCTATCGGTGCATTGATGTATATGGAGCTGGGCAAAGAAATCGCTTCGCGCGGAACAGTTTCTGCGGCAGCGGCGCCAGCAAAATCACAAAACAATAACTCAGAAATAGGCTTATAAAATATGGAAATTAATACAGAAAATCAAAACAAAAAACGACTTGGCCGCGGATTAGGTTCGTTGTTGGGTGGGGCGACTGAAAATAATTTGTCGCGCCCCTCGGCTGTCGTTACGGAACAGCCGGCGCCGCAAATTGTGAATACCCAAGCTCAACAGGTAGATAACCAAAATCGCATCTGGAGCATGGCTATTGACAAATTGGTCCCAGGACAATATCAGCCGCGTAAAAAATTTGAAAAAACAACATTAGAAGAGCTTGCGCAATCAATTCGTGAAAATGGAATTTTACAGCCAATCACTGTTCGCAAAAGATCAGCCGGTGGCTTTGAAATTATTGCGGGCGAACGCAGATGGCGCGCGGCTCAAATTGCAGGCCTTCATGAGGTTCCTGCGATCATTAAAGAATATTCTGACCGCGAAGCTTTGCAGCTAGCCTTAATTGAAAATATTCAGCGCGAAGATTTAGATGCTGTTGAAGAGGCCGAAAGTTACCAGCGATTAATGCAGGAATTTGGTTATTCGCAAAGCCAAGTCGCGGAAAAGGTCGGTAAAGAAAGATCGACAGTTGCAAATTCAATTCGTTTGATTGGTTTGCCAAATGAAATCAAAGATATGATTTCAGATAAAAAAATTAGCGTCGGTCACGCGAAAGCCTTGTTGGGCGCGGAAAACAAAGCCGAACAAATTCGATTAGCAAAAATATGTTTTGAAAAAAGTTTATCTGTGCGTGCGCTAGAAAGCATGATGAAACCGATGGTCCAAACGGTTACAGATGGCAAGTCGCAGGACGCGAAAAATATTTTAAACGCAACAGCTTCAGATTTGCCACAACGACTTGCGAAAGAATTGGCAGAACAATTACAAAAATCTTTGGGCACAAAGGTCTTCATCAATTACAAATCTGGCAAAGGTGATTTAACGATTCATTTTTACAGCGACGAACAATTAAATTCTATATATGAAAAAATCAACTCATGAGCGAAGACTTAATAATATCAGCGCTGGTTGAGGACGGCTGCTCATTTGAGGGCAGAATGTCATTTAGTGGTGCGGCAAAGATTTCTGGTCAATTTACTGGCGAAATTTTTACGCGAGACGAATTAATAATATCAGAGACTGGCCAGGTTAGGGCCGAAGTTGAGGCGGGTGTTGTTGTTTTAAAAGGAACTTTCGAGGGAAACATCGTTGCCCATCAAAAAGTGACGATGGTGCCGCCGGCAAAATTTCGCGGAACGGTGACCACGCCGAGTCTGAAAATTGACGAAGGTGTCGTTTTCGAAGGCGCATCATTTGTGCCTAAAAACTAAACGAAAACCAAGACTTAAATTCTAAGGGTTGACCAAGAAAATATTAAAATGTTATTTCAGATTGTCTGAAATATTTTTTTTAATTTTCGAAGGGTTGCTTCATGGAAATACTTTTGCAGCTGGGTGCAAACGAAACTGCTTTTATTCAGTTTTTTTTATTTGTCATATCTATAAGTTTTTTAACTATATATGTCTATACCCCCTATTTTAAAGCGAACGACGAACGCAATAAAAGAACCAAGGGTGCCGATGTTGTTGCAAAGGAAGCCGCAGACGAGGCGAAAAATTTGGCGTTGATTTACCAATCAAAAGCCCGCGAAAATAATGAAAGAATTAAATCAGTTTTTGATAATAAAAAAACTGAAGCCACAAAAATAACTACCGACTTGTTGTTAGAGGCAAAAACAACCGCAGAAAAAAGCACACAAGCAGCACGGTTAGACATTGAAAATCAAAAAAATAAAGCACAAACAGAAATACAAACTTTGGTCGCAGAGATATCTTTGCAGTTAAAGCAAAAGTTCGAGGGCGGACTCTAATGAAAAATATTTTTGCACTGATCATTTTATTTGGCGCAGCGGCGGCAATAGCCAATGGCGCCGAACACGGTGGCGGCGACGAGGCAGCAATTCCATTGGCAAAAATCGGAATTCAAGCTTTAAACCTGGGAATTCTTTTGGTGACGATGGTTTATTTCGTTAGAAAATCCGTCATTGAATTTTTTTCGAATCGACAAACTGCGTTTAACGAACAATCGCTAAAAACAGCTGCAGCATTAAAAAACGCAGAGGCAGAGCTGAAAGAAATCAAGGATAAATTGTCATTGCTTGAAACCTCAGAGGCTAAAACTTTACAAAAAGCACAAGTAGAGGCCGATATTTCAAAAAACAAAATGATCGACGAAGCAAAGTCGCAGGCTGAAAAAATGAAGGCCGACGTGGCCCTAATTATTAATGCCGAAGTTTATAAAGCAAAAAATGAAATCAGAAATCAAATCATTGAAAAATCAATTTCATCAGCCAAAGACAGCGTTCGCGTATCATCACAAACGATCACTGAAAAATCTGAAAAAGGTTTTGTTTCCGATTTAGGACAGGTTAAAGCATGAAAGATATCGTAGTAGATAAATACGCTAAAGCATTTTTTGAAGTGACCTATGCAAATGGAACGGCTGGCGAATGCGCAAAACAAATGGCTGAAATTTCGAAAGCATTTTCTCCGGAAATCACAGCCTTTTTTAAAAACCCATTTAATTCACTGGAAAATAAATTAACAACAGCAAAATCTGCTCTTGAGGGTAAATGTTCTGCTGAAACTTTTAATTTTGTCTGCACGTTGGTTGAAAAAAACCGCGTTGGAGCAATGACGGAAATTTCAAAAGAATTAACGACAATGGTTCAGGCCTCTGCGGGAATTACAAAAGGTAAATTGTTTTCAGCCATCGAAGTATCGCCTGAATTTTTAAAACAGGTCGAAACTGTGGCATCCAAAGCATTAAATAAAAAAGTTGAATTATCGTTTGAAAAAGACACGACACTGATTGCGGGATATAAAGTGCAGGTGGGTGGTTGGACATTGGATGATTCTGCGGAAGCTCATTTACGAATATTAAAAGACGAACTTATGAAGAAGGGACTATAATTCATGGAAGCACAAATCAGAGCCGATGAAATCGGACGAGTTCTTAAAGAGCAAATCTCTAAGTACAACAAAAACGTTGAAGTCGCAGAAACAGGAAGCGTGCTTTCTGTGGGTGACGGTGTTGCTCGCGTTTACGGATTAGAAAATGTTATGGCCGGTGAAATGGTTGAATTTTCTTCTGGCGTTCAGGGTATGGCATTAAATTTAGAATCATCGCAAGTTGGTGTGGTTGTTTTCGGTGAAGACAGACTTATTAAAGAGGGCGATGTTGTTAAGCGTACAAAAAAAATCGTTTCTGTGCCCGTGGGCGAAGCGCTTTTGGGTCGCGTAGTAAATGCGTTGGGCGAGCCGATTGACGGCAAAGGCCCGATCAATACACCACACACACGCGTTGTTGAAATGAAAGCTCCGGGTATTGTTTACAGAAAATCCGTCAGCGAACCTATGCAAACAGGATTAAAGGCGATCGATGCATTAGTTCCGATTGGCCGTGGTCAGCGTGAGTTAATCATTGGAGATCGTCAAACTGGTAAAACAGCCATTGGTATCGATACAATTATCAATCAAAAAGGCCAAAATGTTCATTGTTTTTATGTGGCCATTGGTCAAAAGCAATCAACAGTTTCTTTGGTTGTTGAAAAATTACGTCAATCTGGCGCAATGGAATACACAACTGTAATTTCTGCGGGCGCTGCAGATCCGGCTCCGATGCAGTTCTTAGCTGCGTACTCTGGAACAGCAATGGCTGAATATTTTCGCGATAGCGGAAAACACGCATTAATTATTTACGATGACTTAACAAAACAAGCGCAAGCATACCGTCAAATGTCATTATTACTTCGTCGTCCACCGGGTCGCGAAGCTTATCCTGGTGACGTTTTCTTTATTCACAGTCGCCTATTAGAGCGTGCTGCGAAATTATCTGATGACAAAGGCTCTGGTTCGTTAACAGCATTGCCAGTTATTGAAACTCAGGCTGGAGATATTTCTGCGTATATTCCAACGAACGTGATTTCAATCACAGATGGTCAGATTTTCTTAGAATCAGATTTATTTTACAAAGGCGTTCGTCCAGCGATTTCAATCGGTAAATCAGTTTCTCGCGTGGGTGGATCAGCGCAAATTAAGGCCATGAAACAAGTTGCGGGCTCAATTAAATTAGAGCTTGCACAGTTCCGCGCTCTTGAGGCATTTGCGGCTTTCGCATCTGATTTAGATAAAGCATCACAACAGCAATTGGCTCGTGGTCGTCGTTTGGTTGAAGTTTTAAAGCAAGGTCAATATCAACCAGCGCGCGTTGAAGACCAAGTTGTTATGATTTTTGCGGCAACAAATGGTTATACAGATTCAATTCCTGAAACTGATGTGAATCGTTACGAAAAAGAAATGCTTCAGTTTTTAAAACAGAAGTATACAAGTTTGTTGTCAACAATTGCTGATAAGAAACAAGTTTCTGACGACGCTAAAAAAGAATTAACAGCGGCTTTGGTTGAATTTAAATCGATTTTTCAGGCCTCTAAGTAATTCAGGTCTATAGGAAAAATAAAACGTGGCGAATTTAAAAGACATACGTTTACGAATTGAGTCTACAAAGAATACTCAGCAAATCACGAAAGCGATGAAGCTGGTTTCTGCGGCGAAGTTACGTAAGGCGCAAAACAACATTACGAATATGCGACCATATGCAATGACTTTGAAACAAGTTATTGCTGATATCGCAGCGACACAAAAAGTATCGCACCCGTTGATGACTAAAAAACAAAACGTAAAATCTGTTTTGCTAGTTGTGTTAACTTCGGATCGCGGATTGTGCGGCGGCTTTAACTCGAACATTAATAAATTTGCAGATCGTTATATTGTTGAAAATAAAAATACATTTGAAAAGATTGATTTTGTTTTTATTGGTAAACGCGGAGCAGATTATTTCTTGCGAAAAAACATAAAGGGTATTGAATCATTCACAAAGCTTGAGAAAGAAATTTCTTACGGCTTGGCAAAATCAATTGCTGAAAAACTAATTGCGTATTTTACTGCGGGAACTTTTGATGAAATTCGCATGGTTTACAACGAATTTAAATCTGCAATTTCACAAAAAGTTGTATGTGAAACATTATTGCCAGTTGAAATCGAAGGATCTTCGTTTGGCAATGGGGCGACGGGTGAAAGCGCGGAACACAAATTTGCAGCGGATATGATTTTTGATCCAGCACCAGAAGTGATCATTGAAGACCTATTAAAAAAGAATTTTAACTTACAAGTTTATCGTGCCATGTGTGAATCAGTTGCTTCTGAGCACGGCGCTCGTATGACGGCGATGGAAAATTCATCGAACAATGCGCGCGATATGATTAGCAAGCTGACTTTGACTTACAACAAAGCTCGACAAGAAAAAATTACGACAGAATTAACTGAAATTGTTTCTGGCGCGGAATCATTGAAGTAAAAAAAATATAAATTTATTTAAGAATTAAAAACTGAAGAGGTAAAAAATGGCTAACGGAAAAGTAAAACAAATATTAGGACCAGTTGTTGACGTTGAATTTGACGCAAACTCGATGCCTGCAATTTACACGGCATTGCGTGTAACAAATAAATCTATTTCTGACACAGAATATAACTTGGTTCTTGAGGTGGCTCAGCACTTGGGCGACGGAATTGTTCGTACAATTTCTATGGATTCAACAGAAGGTTTGGTTCGTGGCGCTTCGGTGAAAGATACTGGCAACATGATCACGGCACCCGTTGGTCGCGGCGC
>JAYTMM010000145.1:0-3305 GCA_043728555.1 Pseudobdellovibrionaceae bacterium | reverse complement strand
GGTATTTAAAAAAATAACACCGACCAACGAGCCCAAAAAATGATTGAAATTAAAAGCCCAACACGCGTCGATTTATCAGGCGGCACACTGGATATGTGGCCACTGTTTAATTTTGTAGGTTCTGCAAAGACAATTAATTTAGCCATTGATATCTGGACGACGGCGCGTTTGTTAAAGTCATCGGACCAAACAGTGACAATTGAATCTGTCGATTATCAAAAAAAATGGAACTTTAAAACTGTTCATGATTTTATAGCGGCGTTAGATCCGCATTTAAATTTATTTCAAAACGTCATCAAGCCCTTTGCAGCATTATATCCTGAAATATTAAATCAGGGTTTTATATTAACAACAAAATCTGAAAGCCCTATTGGTGGTGGTCTGGGTGGCAGCAGCAGTCTTGTGGTTTCAATGTTGAAAGCATTTTCAAAACTGACAGGTCATCAATTTTCTTCAACACATGATCTGGTCCACTGGGCACATAATATTGAAGCCTGTGTTTTAAATACTCCAACGGGTACGCAAGATTATTATCCAGCAGTGACGGGTGGATTAAACTTTATTGATTATAATACGTCAGGTATTTCACAGACAGTGATTGACCCTGTAAACACTCCTTTTGCAGAAAAATTTTTATTAGTTAATACTGGCAAATCACATCACAGTGGTTTAAATAATTTTGAAGTTTTAAAATCCGCTGTTGAGCAAGATCAAAAAGTTCTATCAGCATTAAATGAAATAAAAAAAATTAGCGAAGAAATGTGCGACGTTATTGAAACGAAGACGTGGCAGAGAATACCGGATTTGTTTCAACGTGAATATCACGCCCGAATTCAGTTAACCCCCGCATTTAGCAGTCCAGAAATTGAACGATTATCTGAAATCAGCTTAAAAAACGGAGCAGAAGCCGTTAAAATATGTGGAGCCGGTGGCGGTGGTTGTGTCTTGGTCTGGGTCAAAAATGAATATCGCCAGAAAGTGATTGATGCATGCGAAAAAGAAAAGTTTCAGTGCCTGCCAGCAAAACCAGTAAGTCCGCTGTAAAATCAGTTCAGAAATTAAATAGTATATCATCATCACCAGCAAAAGCTGTCCGTTTTATTGGTGTCTCACTAGCTGGTGGAAAATCCGACAAAGCCTGTATTGCCGTCATCGAATATTACCCTGAAAATAAAAAAGTATTTTTATCGCGAATGTTTGAAAAAATTAAATCTGACGAAAAAATTTCAGGTGATTTAAAAATTCACGAATTGATTTATCAAAATGCTGAAACATTAAAATATGTCGCCTTTGATACGCCGTGGTCGTTACCAAACTGTTTAACCTGCCAATTAAAATGCCCCGGTTTTGAAAACTGTCGCGAACCACACATCGATTGGATGTGGAAACATCAAGACGAACGTTTAAAAAAGAAAAAACCAAAAAAATTATTTACGCCGTACACACAGCGCTGTGTTGAATTGCATTTCGCCACCGAACTGGAAGAAGCCTTCAGCCTGCATCATGCGATGGGCGCCAACAGCGCCCCGTTGTTGGCACGTGCAGCGTTTATTCAAAAGCGCATCCCATTTGATTGCATCGAAGTTTTCCCGAAGTTATCGATGTGGCGTATCGGTCAGTATTTGGGTTTAATGAAATCCACACTTCGTGATCATCGTGCAGCCTTTGGTGGCGATGAATCTCGTGCTCAGTTTATTCAAGCGTTGAATGAAAAAAATCTAACTTTTATTTATCACCAAGACGCCAAAAGCATGATTGAAAACAGTCACGCTTTCGATGCTTTTCTGTGTGCGCTGACTGGATTTTTAAAGTACAAAAATCAAACTGAGCCGCGTCCCAAAAAATTTCCAGATAACGAAGACTGGATCGAATTTCCCAAAGAAAAATTAGATTTTTAGTAATTTTATTTTAATAAAACTATCGAACTTCGGGCAATGGTTTAAAAATCTGCTTCAGTTCAGGCATTTGCATCGGTACTTTGTCGAATGAATTGATCCATGTTTCTGGTGTTTCCATACACAAGAAAATATTAAATCCAGAATTCAGACTGCGAATTTTTGTTTGCATAAACTGAAACATTTCTGATCGCAATCCGGCATCATAGCGCATTTTGTTGCCCTCAGATGTAAACATTTCGGCAGAATTGACCATGGATTGCATTCCGAAACGTTCGCGCATCATTTGACGTTGTTCAGGTTGAAATCGTAAAGCGCCTAATGAAATAATATGCACATCAGAGGCTGAAAAATTTTTTGCAATTTCTTCGGCCAAAAATGAATAATTTTCTTTCCATTCAGGGTGCCAAATCATCGGATCAATGTGAAAAGCAATTTTGTATCCTTGGTCTCGACATTTTTTTGCAGCCGCAATACGTTCATGGAATCGGGCGGTGCCGTGTTCTTCGGAATTGATAATATGTGGTGGATTGATCGACCAGCTGACCACGATGTTTTTTGCGCCGGGTAAATCAATAAACTGATCAATTTTATTTGATTTCGTTTTAAATTCTAAAACCCAATTCGGATAATTTTTAAAAAAATTGATTAACTTTCGCGAATACAAAGTAATTTCGTCCAACGACAGTGAATCAATGACTTCGCCTGTGCCAACTCGATACGGTTGAGTCGGGTGCAGATCAGCCATTTCTTTTAATTCTGCAAGGGCTTGATCAATATTTGTGAAAATTTTTGTAGTTCGTGAATTCAGATAACTCTGCAAATAGCAATAGCTGCAATTCATGTTACATTGGCTGCCCAAATTTAAAACGTGATAATTGCAACATGTTAATGTTTTTTTCTGAGTTGCGCCTGGGCAACGTTTAAAAAAATGACCTTTGTATTCAGTCAAAAATAATGTGCGTTTGGACTGATTGAACTCATCGGACGACATTGAACCTTTTTGTTCAGAAAAAGGTTCCGTATCGACATCAAAAATAATTTCTTTCGGGTACAGACTGCGAACACGATCTGCGACGTCAGATTTTTTTGATACGGCATCAATAAAAATTTTATCAAAAACGGGTAACATTAAATTTGTTCTTTCACGCGCTCAAGCGCTGAAATTGATTTTGTTAAATCGGCAGTAGAGGTAATAAATAATTTTAATTCGATACCGGCACGGTCGCCGCGACGTTCGAATTTAATTTTTGCTCCGTAGGGCCATGGTAATGATTCAAGTTTATTTTTTAAATCTTGATCCGACGATGTCGTTTGTGGATAACGTAATTTTTTCAGTTCGTTTTTCCAAACATTTAAATCCGTCGTATCAGATACAACGGCAGATTCAGAATTGATCATGACCAGTTC
>JAYTMM010000144.1:0-4584 GCA_043728555.1 Pseudobdellovibrionaceae bacterium | reverse complement strand
ATAGTCACCACGTCTTGACCTAAATTAACTAAAATAATTTGCACTTCACCACGATAATCAGCATCGATTGTTCCCGGCGTGTTTAACACAGACAACCCCTGCTTTGCAGCCAAGCCACTGCGCGGACGCGCTTGAATTTCAAATCCCAAAGGAATTTCAAATGTTAATCCTGTAGGAATCAGCGTGCGGCCCATGGGTTGTAAAACCACAGGCGCTGATAATTGCGCACGCACATCAAAACCACTGGCCCCTGCCGATTGATACTTTGGTAATTCACCTTTGAAATGTGGCCATGTTTTTATTTTAACTTTCATTGTTCAATCCTTTAATTTAATTTTGAAATTATCTTTTTTTCGTAAAATTATAATTCTCAATCCATGATTTTAGTGATCCTAATTCCGAACCCATTAAAATGATGCTCACTTTATCCAGATCAAAATCTGATTTAATATATTTGTTTACAGATTTTAATGTGACTTTTTCAATTTGCTCAATCACTCGTTCCACAGATCTGTAGTCTTCAAAAATCATTTCGTTCACACCCAATGATCCCATTCGATTTTCAACGTCGTCTGAACCCATTAACAATTGACCGCGTACTTGCGTTTTAAATAAATTTAAATCTGATTGTTTAATTCCAGATTTTTTAATTTTTAATAATTCATCGGCTATAATTGAAATGACTTTTTTAACTTTCTTAGAATCTGTCCCCGCATAAATTGTGATATTGCCCGAATCCGTTTGCGTATTTAATGCCGAAAACACGGTATAGGCCAAGCCCTGTTTTTCACGGACGGCTTGGTATAATTTCGAAGTCATGCCCCCGCCCAAAAGCGAATTGACGATAAAGGCTTCGAATCGAAAATCATCATTAAAACTGGCCGAAGGAATTCCCAATAAAATATGTGATTGCTCCATGTCATCTTTGTCATAAATTCTGCGACATTTTTTCCAGATCGGCGCACGACGTGTTTTTTGTTGAATAAATTTTTTGCGCGTCTTAAACATTTTTTGCGCTTGAATCACTAATTCATCATGAGTGATTGGTCCCGCAGCACTGACAATTAAATTGCTGCCTTGGTAATATGTTTTATAAAAATCGAAAACTCTTTTTTGCGTCATCTTTTCGATGGTTTCAGATTTTCCTAAAATTTGACGACCTAGTGGGTGTCCACGATAACTGTGTTCAAATAAATAATCGTAAATGATATCTTCAGGCGTATCATCGCACATCGCAATTTCTTGCAAGATGACTTTTTTTTCTAATTCAAAATCTTTTTTTGAAAGTTTCATGTTACAGACCAGATCTGATAAAACTTCCAGACCAATCTTCCAGTCTTCTTTTAAAACTAAACTGTGATAACATGTATGTTCGCGCGTGGTATAGGCGTTCAGGTCTCCGCCCAATGATTCAAGTGATTTTGCAATCTGGTAAGCATTTCTGGTTTTCGTACCTTTAAAAACCAGATGCTCAACGAAATGCGATAAACCAATATCAATTTCATCTTCGTCACGAGTTCCGGTCAGAACCCACACACCCAATGAAACTGATTTCGAAGAGCTGTGTTGTTCGCTGACAACACGCACTCCGTTTGGTAAAATTGTTTTTTTAAACTGAGTCAGATCCGCCTTTGAAATCAAAGCGACACTTACTGCATCAACGCTTTACGAGACAATTTAATTCGTCCAGCACGATCAACTTCAAGAACTTTGACGTCGATCACATCACCTTCTTTAACAACATCACTGACCTGACGAACACGCTCGTTCGCAAGCTCAGAAATATGTAACAGGCCTTGTGTATTTGGTAAAATTTCAACGAACGCACCGAATTCAGCGATTTTCATGACTTTACCAGAATATATTTTTCCAACTTCGGCTTCAGCGCAAATCGCTTCGATCATCGCGATCGCTTTTTTCGTCGCTAATGGATCACTTGAGGCAATATTAATTGTACCATCATCTTGAATTTCAATTTTAACGCCCGTTTGCTCAGTGATTGAACGGATCACTTTTCCGCCCGAACCGATGACTTCACGAATTTTGTCTGGCTTGATTTTAATTGTTTCAATACGCGGAGCAAATTCAGATAATTGACCACGCGGAGCTTTCATGACTTTTTCCATCTCGGCCAAAATATGCAGACGGCCTTCTTTGGCTTGGTTCAATGCTGTTTCCATAACTGCAAGACTGACGGAATCAATTTTGATATCCATTTGTAATGCTGTAATACCTGTCGCAGATCCTGCAACTTTGAAATCCATATCTCCTAAATGATCTTCATCACCTAAAATATCAGACAGCACGGCCACACGGTCGCCTTCTTTAATCAGACCCATCGCAATACCTGCAACGTTATGTTTTAATTTAACACCAGCATCTAATAAACCTAAAACTCCGGCACAAACAGTTCCCATCGAGCTTGATCCGTTACTTTCAAGAACTTCACCAACAACGCGAATTGTATACGGAAAACTGACGTGATCTGGCAATACGGCCTTGATCGCACGCTCTGCTAAATTTCCGTGACCGATCTCACGACGACTTTGTCCGCTGAAACGACCCACTTCACCCACAGAGTAAGGCGGGAAGTTATAATGTAATAAAAATTTACGCTTGTAGCTGCCGTTTAATGTTTCGATATTTTGTTCATCATCAGCAGTTCCCAAAGTCACAGTGCCCAGACATTGAGTCTCTCCGCGAGTGAATAATCCAGAACCGTGCGCACGAGGTAAAATTCCCACTTCACAAGAAATCGGACGAACAGTTTTTAAATCGCGACCATCAATACGATGAGCCTTATCTAAAATCATTGAACGTGCAGACTTATATTTTAAATCTTCGATAATTGTTGATAATTCTTTGTCACGTTGAGATTTCAATTTATCATCCGTGATACCAGCCAACAAAGTTTCTTTACCGGCTTTTTTTGCATCTGCGAAACCATTGTAACGGTCTTGTTTAATTTTAATATTCATCGCCTTATCAATCAATGGCATCAACATCGCTTCTGCTTTTGATTTAAATTCAGCATCAATCACTTTCGGAACAAAAGCACGTTTTGCAACGGATCCCGTTTTTTCACGAAGCTCATCTTGCATTGCCAACAAAGGTAAAATCGAAGCATGACCAAATTTTAATGCCGCCAAGGCGTCAGCCTCAGAAATAAATTTAGCTTCGCCTTCGACCATTAAAATTCCGTTTTTAGTTCCAGAAATAATCATGTCTAAATCAGATTTCGCCATTTGCTCAGGCGTTGGATTCGCAATAAATTGACCATCCACACGCGCCACTTGACACGCAGCTGTTGGACCAGCGAATGGAATATTTGAAATATGCAACGCTGCTGATGCTCCTAATGAAGCCAATACGTCCATAGGGAATGCGCCGTCAGCAGATAAAATTGTAGCCACTACTTGAGTGTCATTCAAATAGCCCTCAGGAAACATCGGACGATTCGGACGATCGATAATACGCGCGCTTAATACAGATTCGTTCGAAGGCTTTGCTTCACGTTTAAAATATCCACCAGGAATTTTTCCGACAGAATAAAATTTTTCGATGTATTCAACTGTTAAGGGGAAAAAACTTTGATCTGGCTTTGCTTCTTTCGCAGAGACTGCAGTGACTAAGACCATATTGTTGCCGCAAGAAACTAAAACTGAACCATCAGTTTGTTTTGCTAAGCGTCCTGTCTCGATTGTAATTTGGCGGCCGGCGATCGAAGTTGTAACTGTCGTTTTCATTTCTTTTTTCCTCTTTATATTTTTCTTTTTTGAGTTTCTTTTGTGTTTTATAATTATGTTTTTTTTTACAGAATAGGACAACCCTTAAAATAAAAAAGGCCCCTTTCGGAGCCTTTTTTTAAGCAATTTTTTAAGAATTACTTACGGATCTCTAATGCTGCGATCAGAGTTTGATAACGCTTAGTATCTTTTGATTTTAAATAATCAAGTAATGAACGACGTGTATTTACACAACGAATCAGACCTTGTCTGCTATGATTGTCTTTTTTATGAGTCGCAAAGTGCAATGACATATCATTAATTCGAGCAGTTAAAAGAGCCACTTGAACTTCGCAAGATCCAGTGTCTAAGTCACTTTGTCTGAATTTTTTTAAAATGTCTGCTGTTTGTTGTTTTGTGACGGCCATTAACGTTCTCCTTGGATATGAGCCTTTATATTAAGACCCAGGTTTAGCTGTAAGATTATCCTACAAGCTTCAAACCAAGTAACCGGTCATGGCTGACGCAGAAACCTAGTAAAAAGCGAAATGTAAAACTAGCAAATTTACAAGACACTGACAACTAAAATGAGTTAAAAATTCTCTTAATCTTAAAACCCTTCTCAGGTTCGACACCAATCAGGGCCAAGATCCCCACCCCGCTGGCAGGACAAATCTGAATCAATTCATCCACGGCAGGATTAAATTTAATAATTAATTGTGTGCGCAGATCATGACTGATCTGACCATTTTTTAATAGGGTTTCGTCATGACCTTTAACTTTGATTTTTTTGACTTCAGGCAAAGCCTCCGACATTGAAACTAAATACTGATCTAAATTTTCTAAGTTATTTTTTAAT
>JAYTMM010000143.1:0-7991 GCA_043728555.1 Pseudobdellovibrionaceae bacterium | reverse complement strand
CAAAATCAAATTGCACTTAATACCACGGCCAGCGTTAGTGCTTTGAATTCGTTTGATTCAAACAATCATCCATTGCGTTATGAATGGCGATTTTTAAATGTTCCTGCGGGATCGAATCAAAACGTCAGTACAAATCCTGTCGGTCAAAATCAGAATTTCAGTTTTAATCCAAATGTTCCAGGTTTTTATGTTTTAGAATTAAAAGTGATTCAGAATGAATTTCCGTTTTTAACATCGAATCCATCATATGTTGCAATCGAAGCATTGTCGCCAGCGAATCGTGCGCCGACAGCAACAGCAACGCCTGCGGCATTGTCAGCGTTAATTAATCAAACCGCGACTTCACAAATTAATTTTACAGATGCAGATTTTTGGCAAGGACATGCTTTTTATATTAAAAAACAAAGCGCATTTGGAACGGCCACAATAAATCAAAATGGTTTAATAACTTTTACAGCGGGCGCGAATGCTGGTGTTGATACGATTGAAATTTTAACTGTCGATAACGGAACTCCGGCCTTATCAGTTGTGACTGTGATTTCTGTGAATGTAGTAGCAACAAATTTGTCTCCGATTATTTCATCTGTGTTTGTGCAAAACAGATCGCAAGGATTACCAATTCGATCATTGATTGCAGTTCAAGGTGTTTCTGATCCTGACGGCACAGTGACAGAAATAAAAGTCGTTATGGGTGACGGAACGACAGAATATGCTCCTGTGACAGGACCAAATTTTGGTGCGATTATTCATAATTATTTTGCGTATGGAATTTATAATGCGACAGCCTATATTAAAGATAATCTGGGTGCGGTGACAACGTATCCGTTCACAGCAAACGTAACAAATACAGATAATCCAATTCCTAAATTTTTTGTAAATCAATTTTCATGTGCATCAGCTCCGTGCACAATTTCTGCAGATGCGACGTTATCAACAGATTCAAACGGAATTACTCAGTATCGTTGGTTATGGGGCGATGGCAGCGCCGAAGAATTTGGTGGCATCAGTTATATGTCACGTTCACACACATTTAATTCAGCCGGAACTTATAAAATCAGGTTGCGTTTGCGTGATCAGTATTTATCGCAAGCAGATGGTTTTGCAACGGTGTATGTGGGTGTTACAGCGCCTTCCACTGGATCGCCAAGTTCGATTGCGTATATTCCAACATCTAATCGCGAAATTTTAGTAAATACTCCGTATACGTTGGATGCTTCAAGATCATTTGATCCAAATCCAAATGGTGGATTGTCAAATTACACTTGGAATTTTAATTGCGTAAACAGTTCTTGTCTGGATTCTGGAATAACCGCAAACATTACTTATTCTGAACCTACAAATTATAATCCTATTTTAACAGTGACCAACGCATTGGGTGGAACAATATTTGGTTATGGTTCTGCAGAAATTACTGCTGTGAATGCAGGGCATGCACCAAAATCAATAATGACGGTCAATAATCAAGTGATTTTATTTACAGACGTTATTGGCACAGCACCTTTTACAGCAAATTTAGATTCATCAAAATCATTTGATTACGATGGGTCGATCATTTTACGAAATTGGGATTTTGGCGACGGCACATTTAACGATACCAACGCAATTGCAGTACAAAAAATATATTCCACAGCCGGAGTTTATTTTGTCATGTTGGCCGTTAAAGATAATGATGGAAATTACATGCGTTTGTGGCAAAAAATTATTGTGAACCCAGCATCTAAAAAAATATCATTGATGACAAAGCAAAAATCACCAAAAGATTTTGACGAGCCATCAAATGACCAAGAGCAAGCGTTATCAAATTCATGCGGTGAAAAAAATGCGATGGCTTGTTTTGAGTTATCAAAAATTTATCAAGCACGTGGTGATACTTTTGTAAGTGGTCAATTAAAACAAAGAAGTTGTCAGTTGGGTTATGCGCCTGCGTGTGGTTCAATGAAAGTGTGGAAGTAGTTTTGTGAAAAATATTTTATTTTTTATATTAGTTCATTTTATTTTTTGTTCTGGAAATGCACATGTGTCATACCCATATTACTATTCTGGTTTAATCCCACCAGGTTCTCATATTTTATACGGACAGCCCGGCGTTATTTCAACGCCACCATTAATGTTAGAGTTGAAAGATATACAACCAGCACTCCAGCCTGGCGTTTGGTTATATTTGTCATCAAATTATATACGTGAAATTGGACCTGCATTTTTTTATTTTACAGACTCATCAGGTAATAAGTTAGGAGATGGTGGCTTTTCGACTGACCCATCAAACCCTTATCACGGAATATATCAAATTAATTCTGTATATTATTATTCAAACGGTACAGTCGTCGAGAAAAAAGATTCCTATATTGCTATACCTGTCGGCGCGGTGAAACTATACATCTCCTCAAGCTGTGGATCGAATTGTTTAGATAAAACAGATCCTACGGGGAAGTATTCTATAAGTCTTGGCACAATGGATATCGATAATTCTATTCGTGGTATAGTCAAAAAAGGGTATGTAATACAAGATGGCGTTCGACGTGACGAAGCGAATTTTAATTTTGGATTCTTGGGAAGCCCGATTAAAGCTAATAAAACAGCAGAATTTGGTATCGAAACCTTGCCGAATTTGGATGTGACTGGAACAAAATTTAAAATTGGCAGCTTGGAATATTCACCGAGATCCAACGTAGCAGATGGGTCAGGTAACGTAATATTTGATGTCGTGGTGCCTTATGCGAGATCAATTTCATACACGATTGAAGTTCGTGGCAAAAATAATTTAGGTGTTACGAAAGAAATTGCAACATATAGTAATTCAATTTCCATAGAGGGTATTTTCAACATTTTAGCTGCAGATATTTATCAAGTAATAAAAAATCCAATTTTATTTGCGCCATCAACGACTGTTGATTTGGTGGCTGGGAAGAATGCGGATATTATTATTAAAACAGATCCAAATACAGCCTTTGTTGGTTCAACGATAGAATGGAAAAACAAAACAAGCACAGTCACAAAATATTTTGGTTTAGAAGCCGGTGTGATTTCAGATGCGAATGGGAATTTGACATTTAAAATTGATCCAGTTCCGGCAGATACTGATTTTGTTGGTGGCCCGACGCAATTAACAATTACTCTTAAAAGTTTTGATATTATAAGCAATCAGACTGTTACCTATGGTGTTTTGTATAAGGATGTGTACATTCGCAAAACAAAACCAATAAAGATTGGTTTTGTGCAATTAAAAAGTAAAAACAAAGTTTATCCAGATCCAAGCGCAGTAGGTATCGGAGAAATTATTACGAAGGGTATTCCGTATTTGAAGTTGTTGTATCCTGTCGCTGAAGGTGATGTAACTTGGGTTGAGTCGTTTTTGCCTGTTTGGGGAATTGAGAAGCCAACTGAGTTATATCATCCGACGTACGAAGATGACATGGTTCATTTAAATGATCTGGTTGGCAAAAAAGTTGCTCCTTTTTCAAAGGTTGATAGAGTTGTTGGTTTTGCATCTAATAATTATTTTGATATATACCATAGATTAGTTGGCACACGTGGGATTAGTTACGCGGATCAACGTCCAGTACTGTTATCATCAAGTGCGACTTATCAGGTACTATCTCACGAACTGGCTCATACATATTGTCTGAGGTATGACGGTCAATCTGGGTGCAACTCTATAAACAATTTAAATGGACATTCGGTACCTAGTAGTCTTGATATTACAGGATATTCAAACAAGACTGTATCCGAGTTGCCTAAAAATCAAAGAGGCTTTTTATTCAACAGAAAAAATCTTATGGATCCAACATATGATAGTGCATATGAATATTTATGGTTTTCTGAGCATGAATATCTGTCTGTTTTCAGAAATCTTCTTAATTTAAACAAAACGGGCAAGGCAGATTTTTTAAATTTAACTATTTCTGGTAGCTTGATTCAAGATGGTACTTTTGTGAACAGTAGTATATACCTTTCAAAAAACCAGACAAATGCGATTTTTTCGAATGATGGTGATTATCAGGTTGAGGCGTATACAAAATTAGATCAAAAGATATTTGAAGCTAGATTTTTTCCGAAAAGTAGTTTTGACGAGTTACTGTTTGCAAAGTTAATTAGCATTGATATTCCATATCAATCAAACTTATATAGAATTAAAATTTATAAAATTAATTCAGATAACTCAAAAACTTTGGTGACAGAAAGATTTGTTGTGGCTGAAATTTTGAAAGAAGCAGTAAGCAATTTATCGGATGAATCTATTATTGGAGACCCAATACAAGTTCGTGAAAACTTTAGTAATATAATAAATAAAATTGATTTTGAACTTAGTAGGAAAAATATCAGTGGTGTTGAAAATTTTATTAAAGGAGATATACAGTCATTAATGAATACTTACGTGAAAAATGTTTTTAATAAACAATCCTTGTTGGAAACATCCAAGTTTGACTTAGTTGATGCCTCGATAATTGTTCGAAACATGTTGGAAAATACTCTAGATTCTTCTAATCGAGCAGACAGCAACTCGTTTGTAAAAATAGAACTAAAAACAACCCCTGTATTAAATAGTAAAGTGGGCTTGGATATTAAAAAATTGAGGAATGTCGAAAATCAAAATCAGTTAATGGTTGTTGAGGTGTTCTATGATAATCAAAAAATTTGTTTTGACGAAGTCCTAAAGTGTAATTCATTGGATTCATATAGACTAAACGCTGGTGTACATGCTTGGTCTGCAAAAGTATTTTTGGTTGATAAAAAATCATGGGTTAATTACAATGCAGCGTTATCGTTATATAAAAAAGAGTTTCAGCAGATATCGACTGAGTTGGGTTTAGAAATAGACCCGTCTAAAATACAAATTTTACTATCTCGACAAGAAAAAATTCAATCGTACATTCAAAGTATAGAAAGCTTTAAGCAAAGCCTAAAGCTTCAAATTGACAAGAATATTAATTTCACATTCGAGGTTTTAAATAAATGAGGAAGCTAATTTTGGCATTTTATGTAATATGTATTTCACACTCTATTTTAGCAAAATCTAATATAGTTAATATTCGAACATATAGATTTTTTACAGAGAAAGAAGAAAATAAATATAAATTAGAGGCTATTTTTGTAGAGCAACCATCGGCTGATTTTATTGAAAAAGGAACTGAATACAAAGTTGAACTATACACTGGTTCAAAGCGGATATCTGTAAAAAAGTTTAATTATAAGAAATACTCACCACTATTTAGTAGTAATTCAAAAGATATGTTGGAAAATAAAAACATGCAGTCTTTTTATAAGGCGGATATCTATATATCTACGAATAAAAAACCAGATACGGTAAAGTTATTTCACAAAAATGTGCTGCTTCAAGAAGTTAAAGTTACTGAGGATTAAATACATTCAAAATGAAACGAGGTTTTATGACAAATGTAATTTTTTTTATTTTAATGGCTATTTCATCTTTATCTTATAGTTGGGATTGTGAACCACCACCAGAAATGAACTGTATCATTTGATTACGACGGGTCGATCATTTTACGCAATTGGGATTTTGGTGACGGCACATTTAACGATACCAACGCAATTGCAGTACAAAAAATATATTCCACAGCCGGAGTTTATTTTGTGATGTTAGCTGTTAAAGATAATGATGGAAATTACATGCGTTTGTGGCAAAAAATTATTGTGAACCCTGCAGCCATAAAAATTTATTATCTTTTACAAAACAAAAATCACAAAAAGATTTTGACGAGCCCTCAAACGATCAAGAGCAAGCATTATCAAATTCATGCGGTGAAAAAAATGCGATGGCTTGTTTTGAGTTATCAAAAATTTATCAAGCTCGTGGTGATACTTTTGTTGCAGATCAACTTAAAAACCGCAGTTGTCAGTTGGGTTATGTGTTAGCGTGTGGTTCAATGAAAGTGTGGAAGTAGTTTTGTGAGAAATATTTTATTTATATTGGTAAATTTATTTATTCTGAGTGCGTTTGGGCAATGGACGCCACCGACTGATTACAGCGTTAGTTTAACTACATATTTACAGCATCCAAACGCAAATACCGGATCAACTCGTTGCAATTTGAATGCAGCGCCAGCAGCGACAAAATTAACAGATATTAATCCTGCTTTTAGGACAGGCGTCACAGTTTTTATTGATTCAAAAGGTGATTACACGACAAATCCAAATTATCCTGAAAGTTGGAGAGAATTCACCTTTGCAATAACCACTGGTTTAAAAAGCATAGTGTGTTCAAATCCAATTGTTCCGGATGTTATTCAATGTGATGGTGTGGGCGTGAGTTTTAACTGGCAAACACATGAACATTTGGGTGGGTACGTTAATATTAAAAGTGATAACGATTATGTTTATGTAACAAGTTCGGATTGCACAAATCCAATAGATTCAGATAACAATTTTAAAGTTTTTTTCACGGTGTACAGATTAGAAGAAGTTATTAAAGATATAAATATTCTTCAAGATGGAATTGTTTTTTATCCTTGGAACTCTCCGAATTTTGTATCAACCCAGCTTATCAAGCTAGGAAAGCCTGCGACATTGGTTGTGAAGCTAGTGCCAAATATGGATATAACAGGTTCTACGTTTACATTTTATGGAAAAAAATTGATAACAACGCAACGTAATTCAGGGGCTACTGGCGAAGTTCAATTTGCAATTGATAAATATCCTTATTATGGCGGCGATCGCAATTTAAGTATTGATTTACGTGGAGACACAACAAATGGTAATAACGTTTATGTTGGCTATAAAACTGTTTTTTTTAATACAGACAATAATTATCCACGTATAGATTCTGCGGATATATATCAAGTGATAAAAAATCCAATTTTATTTTCGCCATCAACAACAGTTGATTTGGTTGCTGGAAAAAATGCAGATATTATTTTAAAAACCGTGCCGAATTTTGATGTTACCGGATCAGTAATTGAATGGACAAATAAAAATGGTGTTATAAAAAACTACTTTCCAAAATCGAATACTTCAGATTCAAGTGGCAATGTCGTTTTTGAAATCGATCCAGTGCCCGCGACTGATGATTTTGTTGGCGCGGGTACAAGTATGTTGATTTCTTTAAAGTCGATAGACTTTGCAGGTGCACCATTGTATTTGCAAGCTGTTCAAAAAAATGTTTTTGTTCGCAAAACAAAACCAATAAGGATTGGTTTTGTTCCGATCAGTGGGTGTTTAAAGGGTGCGAATCAATGTTTTACGGGCGTTACGCAGCAAGAGGCGCAAACATTCCGTGATCATGCCATGGAAATTTTCAGAGCTTGGTATCCTGTTGATAATGATGTAATCAGTCGATCAATTGTGTACCCTGCTGATGCAATGGCTGCGACAGCCTATCAGCTGGATGCAAAAGGCAAAAATATTTTCAGCGTGCAAAACGTAGATCTTGATTTGGCAAATCTGCGCGGGTTCAAAAAAAATCAATATGATCATATTATTGGATTAATTGATGAAAGTTATTTTGATGTTTTTAATTCTCTTTACGGTGGCTATAAGGGAATAGCAACCTTCCCGCAGGGTATTTTACGCAATGACATGCCTGCAATTGTTGCGAAAGATTATTACTATGCATTGGCCCATGAAATTGGGCATAGTTACGACCTGCATCATAGCGCCTATTCATCAAGTGGTTTAAGTAATTATGATTTAGATACCAGATGGAATTTTTTAAGAGGCCTATTTTTAATCGACAAAAAAAGCGTAATGACAGCGGGACCAGATCTAAAGAAGATAGCAGATGCTAAGTTTTTTACAGAACTTTTTTGGATGTATGATCAAGATTATCTTGAACTATTTAGAAATCTAAGTGGCCAATCAATAAGCTCTCCGACCAAGTTTTTTAATTTAACTACACAAAGAAACGATTATTTTAATTTTTTCAAATTTTTGAATATTTTTGAAAAAAAAGGATCTGATTTAAACAACAAAAAAAGTAAATTTTTGAACTATAGTTTTAATTTACTAGACAAAAATAAAAATCAAATTTATTCCGG
>JAYTMM010000142.1:0-2050 GCA_043728555.1 Pseudobdellovibrionaceae bacterium | reverse complement strand
GTCGTTTTCTATTTTTATTTTATTAGGATTATGGATTGATTTGGCGCATCCGTTTTTAGCAATTTTTTTATGTTATTACTTTTTTATTCCGTACAGATTGATCAAAGAAAATCGCCGCAGCTGGGAATATTACCAAAAAAATAAATTACTGTCACAAGTCGAAGAATTAAAAACTAATTTTATTTCGATGATGTCACACGATTTAAAAACTCCGATTGCACGCATCCAAGGAATGACCGAAGTCATTTCAACAGATTCACAACCCTTATCACACAACCAGCGTGAAGCCGTCGATACAATTCAAAGCAGTTCAGATGACCTGTTAAAATTTATCAATTCGATTTTACAATATGGCCGTATCGAAAGCCAAGGGCTTGAATTAAACCTGCAATCCAAAGACGTGAATCAATTATTAAAAGACATCATCAAAAAACACGAATTTTTATCTAAAGTTAAAAAAATCAAAGTCATACAAAATCTGGAACCACTTTTTCCGATTACGATTGACCCCGATTTAATGCGACAGGTTTTTTCGAATTTACTTGAGAATGCCATCAAATACAGTCCCGAAGATTCCGTTGTTTCAGTCAGCACCAAAGAAATCGATAACCAGTTGATGATCGAATTCAAAGACCAAGGTATCGGTATCCCCGCCGAAGATTTACCAAATATTTTTATGAAATTTTTTCGCAGTCACAATGTGAAGACTTCGACGATCAAAGGTTCAGGTTTGGGATTATATCTGGCCAATTACTTCACAGAGCTTCATAAGGGTAAAATCACGGTTACGAGTGATTCGAGCAATGGCTCTACCTTCACGGTTTTGCTACCTAATCTTTAGACACTTTATATTTTAGCTTCATTTTTTATATTTTGCTGTAAGTTTTAGCACTCCTGAGCTATAAGTTGTCGCATATCAGTTTTTAATTAAAGGGGTTCTTATGCTTAAAGTCCTTGTTGTTGATGATGACCAAGCCTTGCGGTTTTCAGTTCGTTCTGCATTAGAAAATGCAAAACGGTTTGCTGTCGAAGAAGCTTTCGACGGCGTCAACGCCCTTGAAAAAATTAAAGCCGTTGATGCATCAAAGCGTATTTACGACATTATTATATTAGACGTCGATATGCCCCGTAAAAATGGTTTAGACACCCTAAAAGCCATCAAAGACCACGATCCAGGCATTATCGTTTTGATGTTAACTGCGCACGCGTCTGTTGATGTCGCGGTACAGGCTGTCAAAGACGGCGCATATAACTTTTTATCAAAACCAATTTCTGGCGATGATCTGGTTTTATTAATTCAAAAAGCAATTACGGCCCACAGTTTAATTTCAACATTGGCAGCATCATCGCCGGTATTTGTTGATGAAGGTCGAAAAATCATCGGTAACACATCACAGATGCAAAAAGTTTTTAACGTCATCCACAAATTAGCCAAAGTCGATACTCCGGTATTAATTCGAGGCGCTTCGGGTACTGGTAAAGAATTGGTCGCCAAAGCAGTTCATTTTAACTCATCACGCAAAGATGAAAAATTTGTCGCGATCAACTGTTCGGCAATTCCTGAAAATTTATTTGAATCGGAATTATTTGGTCATGAAAAAGGCTCCTTCACAGGCGCTGATCAACGTAAAATCGGAAAATTTCAATACGCCGAAGGTGGAACTTTATTTCTGGACGAAGTCGGCGATATGCCGCAACTGATGCAAGTTAAAATTTTGCGCGTGTTGCAAGAAAAATTATTTACTCCTGTGGGTGCGAACCGTGAAATTCAAGCCAACGTTCGAATTATCGCCGCAACAAATCGTCCATTAGAAGAAATGATGAAGACCGGACAATTTCGTGAAGATTTATTTTATCGTTTAAATGTAGTTCCGATATTTTTACCACAATTAGCAGATCGCAAAGATGATCTGGATGTTTTAATAAATATTTTTGTTCGCAAATTCAACGCCGCCCAAAATAAAAAAATCACTGGTGTTTCCAAAGAAGCCTTGGCCGCATTAAAGCGTTACAACTGGCCCGGAAATATCCGTGAATTAGAAAATGTGAT
>JAYTMM010000141.1:0-5983 GCA_043728555.1 Pseudobdellovibrionaceae bacterium | reverse complement strand
AGTGTTTTAGCAGTTATGCGCGAAACCGGAAAAAAAATGAGCGAGCTGTCGAATATTTTTCAAGAAATGCCCCAAGTCTTAATTAACTGTCGCGTTCGTCGCCGTGTCGAGCTTTCTGAAATCGCAGGCTACAAGGAATTAATTTTAAAAAAAGAAACACAATTGGGTAACGACGGTCGGTTGTTTATCCGATTTTCAGGAACAGAACCATTGATTCGAGTTTTGGTTGAAGGTTCTAACAAAAATGAAATTACTCAAATTGCCGAAGAAATTGCAAGTTTTCTAGAAAAAGAATTGTCATGAAAAATAAACAGGCGTCCAAAAAAAATATTCAAAAAAAACAAATTAGGCTGGGTGTAAATATAGATCATGCAGCGACTCTAAGACAAGTTCGTGCGGGGACGACAGTTTATCCAAATTTAATTGAAATGTGTAAACTGGCAAAGGCTGGCGGAGCCCAGCAAATTACAATTCATTTACGTGAAGACCGCAGACACATGCAAGATTCAGATGTTAAGCACATTTTGCAAAAAAGAATTTTAAAAATAAATCTTGAGATGGCAGTGACATCAGAAATGTTAAAAATTGCGTTAAAGCACAAGCCTGATTGGGTCTGTTTTGTACCTGAAAAACGTGAAGAATTGACCACTGAAGGTGGACTGGATGTCGTTAAACTAGTTGTCAAATTGAAACCTATGATTCGAAAACTTCAACTTAAAAAAATCAAAGTCAGTTTATTCATCGAACCGTCGATTGATCAAGTTATGGCTTCGCGCGAAGTTGGTGCTGACGCCGTTGAATTTCATACAGGGCATTGGGTGACATTAAATGCAGCCAAAAAGAAAACAGAGTGGCAGCGATTAAATCATGCAGCAATTGTGGCAAATGATTTGGAAATATCAGTTCATGCAGGGCATGGTTTGGATTATAATCATGCAAAATTAATTACAAAATTGCCATACATTCAAGAAGCTAATATCGGACATTCGTTGATCTGTTATGCCTTAACAGATGGGCTAAAGACTTCTGTACAAAAAATGTTTCGTTGTTTGAATGGTTAAAAAAATCGAAATTACTGATGTTGCTGAATTAAACAGTGTTGCTGATCAGCTGTTACCATTTCTTAAAAGTAACACAATTTTTTTATTAAATGGTGAAATGGCTGCTGGAAAAACGACGTTCATATCAACATTGCTGTTAAAACTGGGTGTTTCTGAAGTCAGTTCACCGACGTACGCCATTCATCAAACATATCTTATTCAAAATAGAACAACAGTTCATCACTTTGATTTACACAGATTAGAAACAGCGGATGAAATTGAAACAAGTGGAATTTGGGACAGTTTTGAAAATTCAAAAGATATTTTTTTTATTGAATGGGCAAATAAAATCAATGCTAAGAGTTGGCCGATCAATTTTAAAATCATAAAAATTGATATTAAAAAAACAACGGAATCAACACGATTGATCGAAATTAATTTTTTGAATTAAGCCGCATTTTTAAATGAGATGTCTTCCAACGTATTTTCGTCATCGGCCGATGTTTCACTAATTTTAAACCCCACATAAAACCCTAAAATTTCGTTGCCTAATTTCATAGGTGTAATCGATGCATATTTAAAATCCAAGATCACTAAACCGAGTTCAGATAAATTCACAGATTGCGTAATTTGGCTTTTAAAAACTTTTGAAAATGGATTATCCGTTTTTAAGTTGTAAATAAATAGGCCTTGATTGATTTCTTCTTTGGCCAGATCATCATCCATTTTATAAACTCGTGTTTGGTCGTCAATTATTTTCAAAATAACAAAAGCATCAAAATTTTTTCTGGCGCTGTCCGTATTGTCTAAATGATTTTTATCGACCAGATTCCAAATTGAAAAGGCGGTCTGGGTAGACTCAATGTGTACAGCCGGCAAGATTTCAGATGAAACTTTTTGCAATTCAGTAGTTAAGGCCGAAAAGTTTAATTCGGTGGGCTTTGTAATTAATGGATCAAATTCTAAGAGATTAGTTGTTTTTGTTATTGAAGATTTTTCAGAATTTGTTTCAGAATAAATAACCATTTCATCAGTTTGTCCAGTTTTAATTATTTGATTTAAAACTTCAACTGGACAGAGCACAAATATTGCATTTGCGACAGACAACAATTTTTCGCTAGGCATCAGACCCAGAATAATTAATTGTTCATCCCACATTTCGACAGCTATTAAATCATTTGACCAGATTCCGTAGTGTGAAAAAGTTTTTTTATTTTCTGCATATTTTTGTTGTAGTTTTTTTATTTGAAGCTCGTTTAAATGTGAACCGAGTGATAAATATTCGTTAGTATTTTGGATCCATGCCGTATATTTTTCCCAAGATAATATTTTATTTTCTAAGGCGATGCGAATTTTTGACTGATTTAAAAATGCAAAATCACCCGAAGCGACCAGTTCTTCAACCAGCAGAGCTTCTTCAGTAAAAATGTTTTCCCAGTGTAAGGGGGCAAAATTTTCGTTCAAATGAGTACCTCGATGACAGACTTTTCGGATAAACAGGCTTATGACTTGAGTCCAGTCTGAAAAATGTATAAATTTTACGTCTAAAACTGTCAAAATCACGAGCTAAACTGTTAAAACTTCTCATTTTTTTGAATTTCGGGTATAACCTGACCCATGCTACAATTTGAAAATTCTGCGCAAACTCGCATTTATTTAGATCATAATGCGACAACAGCGCCGTCAAAAACCGTAATTTCACAATTGCCACAGATGATTTCTGAATGGGGAAATCCGTCGTCGATTCATTTATCATCACGAGGCCCTAAAACTATTTTGCGTGAAACCAGAAAACAATTCGCTGAAATTTTTAAATGTTCTCAGCTTGAAATTGTTTTTAATTCCGGAGCCTCAGAAGGCAACAATACGGTTCTTAAATCTGTGTGGGAAAAATATGGTACAGAAAAAAATGAATATATTATTTCTCAAGTTGAGCACCCCAGCGTTTTAAAAACGGCCAGTTATCTTGAAACATTAGGTGCAGTGATTCACCTGATACCGGTTTCTAAAGCAGGTGTTCTTGATCTGGATTTTATTAAAAATAAAATTAACAATCGTACGGCTTTGATCAGCTGTATGTTTGCAAATAATGAAACGGGAACAGTTTTCCCAATTGAACAAATTTCTGTTATCGCAAAACAAAGCAATGTGCTGATGCATTCAGATTGTGTGCAAGCCCTTGGTAAATACGAAATTAATTTAGCAGCCTTAAATTTAGATTATGCCACTTTTTCTGGACACAAATTTTATGCGCTCAAAGGCAGTGGTATTTTATTCGCTAAAAAAAATGCTCCTTTCACAAATTTAATTCACGGCGGAGGCCAAGAACGTAATCGTCGCGGCGGCACTGAAAATGTTTTAGGTGTGGCTTCGATTCAGATCATGTTGAATGAACTAAAATCTTTAAATAAAAAAATTTCAGATATGCAAAACCTTCGTGATAGCATGGAGTCTGAAATTTTAAAAAAAATAAATAACGTTTCAATTACAGCTTCTGAATCTGAAAGGTTGTCGAACACATCCAGCCTTGTAATTTCTGGCGTCGACGGTGAAACATTACTAATGAGTTTGGATATCGCAGGATTTTCTGTCAGCACGGGTGCGGCTTGCAGTAGCGGCAGCCCCGAACCAAGCCCTGTGTTATTAGCGATGGGACTAACTCGAGCTGAAGCACAAAATTCATTACGTATCGGACTGGGTTGGGAAACAACTGAAACAGAAATTCAAAAATTTATTACAGCTCTTGTTGAAATTGTTGAACGCATCAGATCTGTCGAATTGAATACAAAGGAAAATGGTAAGGAAAATCATGTCTAATCCAATTGCCAGCTCAGGTTTAAAATCAAAAGGAAAAGTCCTTGTCGCCATGAGTGGTGGTGTTGATAGTTCTGTCGCGGCGGCCTTATTAGTTGACCAAGGTTACGAAGTCATTGGTGCAACGATGCAAGTTTGGGATTATTCAAATTGTGATATCACAGAAGGAAATGGAACGTGCTGTTCAAGTCTGGATGTCGATGATGCTCGCAGTGTTGCTGACAAATTAAATATTCCATTCTATGTCTTAAACTGCGAAGCAAAATTTAAAGCCTCAGTGATTGATCCATTTATTAATGCTTACTTAAACGGACAGACGCCGTTACCTTGTGTGAATTGTAATACATATTTAAAATTTGATCACCTGATTCAAAAAATGAAAGAGCTTGGCTGTGATTATTTGTCAACGGGTCATTATGCTCAAATTCACCAAGACGACACAGGAAAATCACACATTGTTACGTCGACAGATGATTGGAAAGATCAAACCTATTTTTTATTTACGATTGATCCAAATATTGTTTCAAAATTATTATTCCCGATAGGTCATTTAAAAAAACCACAAGTCCGACAAATTGCTGAAGAAAAAAATTTAGTCGTAGCCAAGAAAAAAGATTCAACCGGAATTTGCTTTGTGGGTAATGCCGGCTATGACCAATTTATTAAAAATAACGTTTCAAAAAAAATCTTAGATACAAAAAAAGGTCTTCTCAAACGATTTCCAACCGGCGAAGTCATGAGCACTCATGAAGGAATTCATTTGTACACAATTGGCCAAGGTAAAGGCCTTGGGATGACTCATCATGAAAAACTTTTTGTGATAAAAATAGACTCCGCAGATAACACGGTTTGGGTTGGCGACGAGAAGCATTTATTTTTTGACGAAGTGGATGTCGTTGAACCGCATCTATTGAGCGAAATTTCCGACGGTGAAACATTAAATGTGAAAATTCGCTATCAGCATAAAGGATCATTAGCTCGTGTTTCAAAAACTGAAACCGGTTTTAAATTAAAATTTCAAGAACCACAGCGTGCAATAACGCCAGGTCAAGCCGCTGTGTTTTACAGAAATCAAAATATTTTATTGGGGGGCGGATGGATCAAAACCTAAATCAAACGCAAAGACCCGAACATTTTGAACCTAAAAAATATGTCGTGCACACATTCGGTTGTAAAGTAAATACCTATGATTCAGGTTTGATTCAAAAAAATATGACAACAAATGGGTTTACATTGTTAAATCATGTTGAAAAAAACAAAGCTGAAATTCACGTCTTAAATACGTGCGCTGTGACCGCTGAAGCGACCAAAGAAGCCGTTCGTACGATTCGAAAAATTAAATCGTTACAACCATTTTCAACAATTGTTGTGACAGGATGTTCGGCTCAAGTTGATACGGGTGCTTTTGAAAGTTTGCCCGGTGCAGATTTGATTGTCGCAAATTCTCATAAAGGCATTTTACCTGATTTATTAAATAAATATTTTAAGGGTGAATTGACCCAAAAAACTTTTAAATCAAATATTTTTAAAAAAGAAGACCTTGAAATGGGTGGAGGGCTTGAACAAAGTCACACGCGCAGTTTTCTAAAAATCCAAGACGGCTGTAACAGTTTTTGCACGTTCTGTATTATTCCCTATGCACGTGGCAAAAGTCGTTCAATTCCAATTTCTGATCTGGTGGATCGAATCATACAGCTTGAAGCCGCAAATTACAAAGAAGTTGTCCTAACAGGTGTTCATATCGGCGATTACGAAGATGAAACTTATCAAGTCAAAAAAACGCTTGAAGATTTGATCGAAACAATTTTATTAAAAACAAATATCCCAAGAATTAGATTATCATCACTGGAACCCATCGAAGTGACGGAACGATTACTGTCGTTGTATAAAAACCCAAGGCTGTGTCCCCATTTTCATATGAGCATTCAAAGTGCTGATACAGAAGTCTTGAAACAAATGAAGCGCAAGTACACAGAAAATCAGGTTACAGAAAATTTAAAGACAATCGCAAATTTGATTCCAAATGTTTTTATTGGGATGGATGTGATCGCAGGATTTCCGACAGAAACTGAAGAACAATTTGAAAATACGTATAAAAATCTTTCAGAAACACCGTGGACACGTTTACA
>JAYTMM010000140.1:0-9464 GCA_043728555.1 Pseudobdellovibrionaceae bacterium | reverse complement strand
TGCTGGATTCTAAGGTCCAAATCGAATTATTAGATATACAACCAACAGGGAAATCAATTTTGATACGCTGATCGATACTATTGTAATCCTCAAAACTTGTCACATTTGCACAACTACCGCTTCCGCTAACGACAGCATAAGCTGTTCTATTTGAACCAATAGGTATCCTATTTAAATCTGGTACCGAAATAAGTTTTAATTTTTTCCCGTTGGTACATATTTTTGTCGAAGCTTGTTCAACTTGATCATTTGGAAGCAAGATATTTCCATTGTTTTTATCGCCTTCGGAATTTTTTTGACATCCTGAAAGAATCATTAAAGTAACAACAACTCTTAAGTATTTTATTTTCATAATGACCACCTTTATTTAAAGGCACAATAATCCGGAAAATAAAAAACATCAATACGCTGGACTTTTACAAAGTAAAAGCAAATCAATACCCCAACGGCTGCTTAGGACCCTTCCGGTCCGGATGCAGCTCTAAATGATGTGCGCAATTTTTCGAACAAGTTTCTTTTTTCCAATCAATCACGGCGCAATCTTCGCAAATCATCTGAACACTATCACAACGTTTGCAATCAATTTTAGTCTGAGCAGGCTGGCCACAGTGCGGACACAAATCATATTTCGTCGACGGTTTTAAGTCTTGATCAACGGAAACTCTGTGGTCAAAGACAAAACATTCACCTTTAAATTCATCGTTCGGGTATTCTTTCAAATAATTTAAAATACCGCCGTCCAATTGATAAACATTATTGTAACCCTGTTTATGTAAATCTAAAATTCCTTTTTCACAACGGATGCCGCCGGTACAAAAAATCAAAACCTTTTTTTCTTTTGAAATATTTTGTGATTCCATAAATTTCGGAAATTCTGTGAACTGATCCGTCATCGGATTAATTGCATTTTTAAATGTTCCAATTTTGGTTTCGTACCAATTTCGGGTGTCGATCAAAACAACATCATCAGCTTCCGTTTTCATGACCTGATTCCATTCAGTCGGTGTTAGGTGATAATTTTTTTCGTCCGGTGGGCGCAATTCGGGCGTACCTAAGGTCACGATTTCTGAACGTAATTTAATTGCAAGTCGTCTGAACGGAGCTCTGTCGGATTTTGAATCTTTGAAATTTAATGTTTGTAAATTAAAATATTTTAAAATTTCTGTTTTATAATTTTTTAAATCATTTTGTGTGGTTGCAGCAACAGTTGAATTAAAACCTTCCGGAGCAATAATAATTAAACCTAAAATATTATTTTTCTTGGCAGTAGATTCAAAAAAGTTTTTTGCAGTTTCGACATCAGAAATCGTGATAAATTTGTAATAAGCTGTGATGTGATATGACGGTTCTGTATTCATAGGATCATTCCTTTCGGCTTCAACCTGAGGCTCCAAACCACCATGAGTTGAAAAAAATGAGTTTTAATTTGTTATTTTTCTAAAATTTGTTTAACTGAGTGGCAAATTAGTATTTTCTGAATATATCGTCAAGGCTTTACTGATTGAATGAGACTGGTTTTAAGCTTATATTTTCAACCTATGGCTACTGTAAATGCAACTGACAAACTTGAAATCGAACGACGCAGAACTTTTGCGATTATTTCACATCCCGATGCAGGAAAAACCACATTAACTGAAAAATTATTATTTCACGGCGGAGTCATTCATGAAACCGGCGAAGTCAAAGGCAAGTCCGGATCAAAAGCCGTGACATCCGATTGGATGGAGCTTGAACGTCAAAAAGGAATTTCAATCACATCCAGCGTGATGACTTTTGATTTTGAAAATTTGCGCGTAAATCTTTTGGATACTCCCGGTCACAAAGATTTCTCGGAAGACACTTATCGAGTTTTGATGGCTGTTGAAAGTGCCTGCATGTTGATTGACGTCGCCAAAGGTGTCGAGGATCGTACAAAAAAATTATATGATATTTGTCGCTACAGAAATATTCCAATTTTTACTTTCGTCAACAAATTAGACCGCGAAGGTAAAGACCCACTCACATTAATTGATGAAATCGAAAAAACTTTGGGTATGCAATGTTATCCGGTGACGTGGCCTTTGGGAATCGGTTCCAGATTTAAAGGTATTTATAATCGTATGAATAAAAAAGTTTATTTTTACGATCAACGCCGCGAAGACGATTTGGCTGTCGAAGAATTTGATTTTTCTGGACCTCAAGATCCAATACTTGAAAAATATTTAGATCATGAGACATTAGCCCAAGTTCGCGATGAACTTGAATTGATCGAAAGTGCGTTGCCACCCTTTGATGTCGAAGAATTCTTAGCCGGAAAAATTAGTCCAGTGACGTTTGGTTCAGCGAAGCAAAATTTTGGTGTCGATACATTTTTGCAATTTTTTACAAAATATGCCCCAGGCCCAAGACCGCATTCGACACAAAAAGATTTATCTATTGAACCGACGTCTGATAATTTCACGGGTTTCGTTTTTAAAATTCAAGCCAACATGGACAAACGTCATCGTGATCGCATAGCATTCATCAGAATTTGTTCTGGTAAATTTGAACGCGGAATGAAAGTCAATCACGCACGTCTTGATCGTGAATTGCGATTATCCTATTCAAGTCAATTTATCGCAGCCGATAAAGAAACCGTTGATGTCGCTTATGCGGGTGACATTGTGGGAATCGGCGACACCGGAAACTTTGCGATCGGCGATAGTGTCTCGTCGCAAAATAAAATTCAATTCGATGATATTCCGAAATTTGCTCCAGAATTATTTGCAAAATTAACTGTGCGAGATGCCTTACGTCGTCAAAAATTAAATCAGGCCTTGATTCATTTATCCGAAGAAGGTGCGATTCAATTATTTATTGATCCAATCATTGGCAACCAAGAATACATCATCGGTGCTGTCGGCGAATTGCAGTTCGAAGTTTTAGTTCACCGCATGCAAGACGAATATAATCTTGAAGTTAAATTAAATCGGTTGTCATACGGTGTGGCCCGATGGCCACGAAATGTAAACGGTCAAGGAGTTAAAGAGCTTAAAGGTAATTTTAATATGTTCGAAGATATGATTAAACAGCCTGTTTTATTATTAAACCAAGAGTGGGATTTAAATTGGGCTAAAAAAGAAAATCCAGATATTGAATTTGCTACATCGATAGCGAGAGCGAGATAGTATGAATGCACTTGAAATTAAAAACTTAAAAAAAACTTATATTCAAAATGCCGATAAAAAAGTTGAAGCCCTGAAAGGCATAAATTTTGAAATTAAACAGGGCGAAATTTTTGGACTACTTGGCCCTAACGGTGCCGGTAAAACAACATTAATTAATTCAATCACGACTTTAGAAAAACCGACATCAGGCGATATTCAAGTTTTCGGAACCAGTGTTTTAGAAAAGCCATTGATCACAAAAAAACAAATTGGCATTGTTCATCAAGAAGTCATCAATACGGGTTTTTTTGATGTGCTTGAGATTTTAGATTTTCAATCGGGCTATTATGGTCTGGCTAATAATAAAACACGTATTGATTATCTTGTTAAAAAATTGGCTCTGGATACGCACTCAACAAAGAAAATTAAACAATTATCTGGCGGAATGAAACGCCGATTGATGATTGCGAAAGCCCTTGTGCATTCGCCTAAATTATTATTACTGGACGAACCCACAGCGGGGGTTGACGTTGAGCTGCGTGAATCGTTATGGGCCTTTGTTCGTGAATTAAAAAACGAAGGTATTTCAGTTTTGTTAACCACGCATTACCTCGAAGAAGCCGAAGCTCTTTGTGACCGCATCGGAATTATTAATAAGGGTGAATTGATTTTTTGCGGAACACCAAAAGAAGTCATCGCTAAATATTCGACGAAAAAAATATCTTTAAAAACCAAAGATGGAAAACAGCATAAATTTATTGATTCAGCATCCAAAGAATTATCAGAAATTTTGCAAAAAAATCAAATTTCATTCGCTGATATTATTGATATCCAAATCACCGAAGGTAAGCTCGAAGAAGCATTTACGAAAGTGGTGAATTTATGATAACAAAAAAAATAATTCCAAATTCGATGGTGCCTTTTTTCACCTTAGTTAAAAAAGAAGTGAAACGTTTCATGAAAGTGATCGTGCAAACGGTCGTAAGCCCGATTGTCAGTTCTTTTTTATATTTATTAGTGTTTGGAGTGTCTTTAGGTAATAGCGTTACTTTAAAAAGTGGTGTTCCCTATTTGGCATTTTTAATTCCGGGTCTGATGGTGATGGGTTTAATTAATAATGCCTTTCAAAATTCATCGTCATCAATTGTAACATCAAAATTTTCCGGAGACCTTGAAGACATCCGCGTTGCTCCGGTGACACATAACCAAATTATTTGGGCGATGGGTTTTGGCGGAATCATTCGCGGTGGAATGGTCGCATTGATCACGGGAATTGTCGGATCATTGTTTCATCTGATGCAACGTGGGGAATTATTATTGATTACTCATCCGTTCTGGACTTTGTATTTCGTTATTACGGGCGGTTTAATTTTCGCATTTTGCGGAATCTTCGTTGCGTTTTTAGCAAAAACATTCGACCAACTTTCAGCATTTTCGACCTTCATATTGTTACCGCTGACATATTTAGGTGGCGTATTTATCTCGGTTGAAAATTTACATCCCATATGGCAAACGATTTCACATTTTAATCCGCTGTTTTATTTGATCAACGGTTTTCGTTTTTCAGTTTTAGGAGTTTCAGACGTTGATTTAATGACGTCAGTGATTGTCACGTTGATTGCTGTTGGAATTACATATTCAATGGCGCAAATAGCATTAAAAAAAGGTTCATTTAACAGATGGTAAACTTATTACAGAAAAGGATTTTTATGAAAAAAATAGCACTATTAATTATGGCATTCCCGTTGATCGCATTATCAGGCGTTCACAAATACTCTGAAAATGATCTGAAATTTGAAGGTCAGTTTTTAAAATCAAATAAAGCCAAGGCTCCAGCGATTTTGATGATTCACAACTGGATGGGTGCAACAGATGAAACACTGAAGCAAGCCAACAGATATCATAAATTAGGATACAATGTTTTTGTCGCTGATATTTATGGTGCGGGTATTCGTCCCAAAGATGTAACAGAGGCCGGAAAACTGGCAACAATATATAAAACAGACCGTAAACTTTTTCGCGCGCGAATTGATTTGGCTTACGCTGAAATGTTAAAACAAAAATCAGTCGATGCAAATCAAACGGCAGTGATGGGTTACTGTTTTGGTGGAACAGGCGCAGCAGAGGCGGCACGTTCAAATTCAAAATTAAAAGCAGCGATTTCGTTTCACGGTGGATTAGACAGCTTAAATCCTACGGATGGCGCAAATATTAAAGCCAGTATTTTAGTTCTGCACGGTGCAGATGATCCGTATGTCGCTGCAAAAGATCTAGATGGTTTCGAAAAAGAAATGCGCGACAATAAGGTTCACTTTGAATTGATTAAATTTTCAAACGCTGTTCACAGTTTTACAGATGTGTCAGCAGGGACAGATAATTCAAAAGGTGCTGCTTACAATAAAATTGCGGACGAGAAATCATTTCAGTATGCAAAAATGTTTTTAGCTGAAAGTTTTAAGAAATAATCATGTTTAAAAAAAATTCTCATATTATGATGTACGTAAATGATTTAAACCGCGCAGTGACGTGGTACAAAGAAAAATTAAATTTTGTTGAAATATTTGTTGTTCCAAATTCATACGCATCATTGAAACATATTGAGATGAATTTTAAATTAGATTTACATCCTTCGGAAGCAGACTCAAAAGATGTTGGCTTTGGTCCGATGCAATACTTTACGGCTAAAAATTTTGATCAAGACATGCAATCTTTGAAAGATAAAAATATCAAAGTTGGGACGCCTCGTAAAGAAGGCGACAGTCCGCGGTTTGTGACATTTTGGGATTCAGAGGGCAATGCTCTGGGTTTGATTGAAGAAGAAGTTCATTAGAATTAATTTTTACAGAGGCAATTATGATTTTCGAAGGTTTGTCAGATAAAATTTTAGGATCGATTAAAAAACTCAAAGGTCAGAATAAAATTTCTGAATCAAATATCGAAGACGCGATCAAAGAAATTCGCATGAGTCTGCTTGAGGCTGACGTGCATTTCAAAGTCGTTAAAAACTTTATCGACAAGGTTAAAATAAAAGCTCTGGGTTCAGACGTTTTACAAAACGTAAATCCAGGCCAACAATTTATTAAAATTGTGCATGATGAATTGGTTGAAACACTTGGTGGCGGTGTTGTTGATATCAATGTGCGTGAAAAATTAAATGTGATCATGATGGTGGGTTTACAGGGTGCAGGTAAAACTACAACGACTGCAAAACTTGGATTATATCTTCGCCAAAAATTATCTAAAAAAGTCGGATTTGTTCCGGTCGATGTTTACAGACCCGCAGCAATTGATCAATTGCAAACGCTTGCAAAGCAAAATGATTTTTTATGTTATCCATCAAAAGTGGGCGATCGTCCTCAAGATATTTTAAAGGCTGCAATTGCATGGGCACAAACCGAGATGATCGAAGTTTTATTGGTCGATACAGCAGGCCGTTTACAAATTGATGACCAGCTGATGCAAGAGCTCGAAGAATTAAAAAAGATCATTGAACCCACAGAAATTTTGTTGGTCGCAGATGCGATGTTGGGTCAGCAATCTGTGAGTGTTGCTGAAACTTTTCATCAGCGCATGAATTTATCAGGCTTAGTTTTAACTAAAGTCGACGGCGATGCACGCGGCGGAGCCGCGTTATCAATTCGAGAGGTCACAGGAATTCCAATTAAATTTTTAGGAGTCGGCGAAAAAGTTTCAGCGCTTGAAGTTTTTCATCCGGATAGATTAGCCGGCCGCATACTAGATATGGGTGACGTTTTAACGTTGGTTGAGCGCGCGCAAGGTGTGATCGACGAAAAAGAAGCTGAACGTTCAGCAAAACGAATGATGAACAATCAATTCACGTTCGAAGATTTTTTAGCGCAAATTCAGCAGCTGAAAAAAATGGGCGGTATGGAATCGATGCTTAAGTTTTTACCGGGCATGGGTGAAATTTCAAAACAAATGAAAAATATGACTCCGCCAGATGATGAGATTAAAAAAATTGAAGCCATTATTCGGTCGATGACGATCCAAGAACGTGAAGATCACCGAATTTTAAATGGCTCTCGGCGTCAAAGAATTGCATTAGGGTCGGGGACACAGGCTCAGGATATCAATAAATTGGTGAAACAGTTCGAAGAGGCTAAGAAAATGATGTCTGGTATGATGAAAATGGGAATGGGCGGAATGATGGGTAAAGGTTCAAAACCAGGCCGTGGAAACCCATTTGGTGGCAAAGGTGGAATGAAATTTCCGTTTTAGGCTGCATAGATCAATCTTAGTGGTTGATTTTTGTTTCAATAAGTTATAAAAATTTGACTCTTGTTTTATTAATATGAAGGAAAGGTTCCCATGGTTGTTATCCGTTTAGCTCGCGTAGGCTCAAAGCATGATCCAAAATACAGAATCACAGTTGCGGATTCTCGTAAATATGTAACTGGTAAATTTATTGAAGTCTTAGGAACATATATTCCGACGCCAATGGGTAAACAGACTAAAGTAACTTTAAATGTTGAAAAAGCAAAAGCTTGGTTAACAAAAGGTGCTCAACCTTCTGAAACAGTTCGTAAAGTTTTAAAATTAGGTGGCGTTGAATTAAAAGCTCGCAAAAAATCACCTGCTAAAACAAAAACTAAAACAGCTAAAAAAGCTTAGTTTTTAATTTATTAAATTTTTGTAAAGGCTCAGTGTATTGCTGGGCCTTTTTCATTTTATCCAATGGCAGAATCAAAAATAGCTTGAGAATTGATGAAATTTTTGCCAAAGTTATGTTAACGGATTAATTCTCATACAGGAGACGTTATGGAAAATTTAAAAGAACTTGTTGAGCACATGGCTAAATCTTTGGTTGATAAACCAGATAACGTTAGCGTTGATGAAATTCCCGGTCAGCAAACGACTTTATTAGCTTTGAAAGTTGATAAAGAAGACCTTGGTAAGGTGATCGGTAAACAAGGCAAAACAGCCGCAGCAATGAGAACCATCATTCGTGCTGCTGGTACGAAGCTAAACAAGCGTTACCATTTGGATATTGTCGAATAGTTCTATTGAAATAAATTAATTTAAACTCTAAAAGGAGTCTTCGGGCTCCTTTTTTTGTTTTTGAACGGATGTAAACTTAAATGCAGAATAAAAACAGACTGATCGGAAAAATTAAACAAGCGCATGGTCTTCGCGGGGAAGTTTATGTTTTGGTTTTTTCAAAAGATATCAGTTGGCAGAAAAAATTAAAAAATATTACTATCAAACAGAATGATCAGTCTAAAAGTTTAAACGTACTCAAATTAAAACCCTTCAAAGACGGTTTGATTTTAACTTTGGAATCCGTCACTGACCGAAATCAATCCGAAGCCATCCAAGGAAGTGAAGTCTGGATTGATCAAAATTTATTTAAATCACAACCTGATGAAACTCCGTATCTGGTTGAAATTGAAAATTTTATGGTCAACGATAAGACGTTAGGAATTTTAGGAAAAATCACTGAATTTTCATTTAATGGATCGCAAGATTTATTAGTTGTAACTGCCTTAAATAATTCGGAAGTTAAATATGAAATTCCGTTTGTAGACCAATTCGTTTTAAAAATTGATTCTGAAAATAAAATGTTAATGATGGATCTGCCAGAAGGTTTGATCGATATTAATACCATCATCGACAAACAGAATGATGGAAATGATGACGGAGCTACTGAAAATTAATTATGAAACATAAGATTTCATTTTCGTATATCACTTTGTTTCCGGAATTAATCAGACATTATTTGTCGGATGCTCTGTTAAATAAGGCTCACGAAAATAATTTTTTAAAATTTAATATTTTCAATTTGCGTGACCATTCGCAGACAAAATATAAATCTGTCGACGACACGGCGTACGGCGGTGGTGATGGAATGGTTTTTGAGCTCGAACCACTGCTAAATTGTTTAGCGGAAGCTAACAAGCAAAATTCAGATTCAGATAAAACGCAGGTCATTTATTTGTCTCCGCAGGGCCAACCTTTAAATCATAAAAAAATCTTGGACTTAGCAAAATATGATCATTTAATTTTTGTGTGTGGCCGGTACGCTGGGATTGATCAACGATTTATTGCCAATTATGTCGATCAAGAAATTTCAGTGGGTGATTACGTTTTATCTGGTGGTGAATTGCCAAGTTTAGTTCTGACAGAGGCGATATCCAGACATATCGAAGGTGTTTTAGGTGACAAAGTATCTGCCGAAAAAGATTCTTTTTCAGAGCGCTTAGAGGGCTTGTTAGAAGCGCCCCAATTTACAAAACCACAAAGTTTAAATGAGATGAACGTTCCAGAAATATTATTCGGAGGTAATCATCAAAAAATTTCTGAATGGCAAAAAAATATTTC
>JAYTMM010000139.1:0-5766 GCA_043728555.1 Pseudobdellovibrionaceae bacterium | reverse complement strand
GCAGAATACATTAAAAAAGAATTCAAAAAACCAATCGCTGTATTTATTGCGGGCGCATCGGCTCCTCCGGGAAAACGTATGGGTCATGCCGGCGCAATTATCAGCGGCGGCAAAGGCACAGCCGAGGCCAAATTTGCGGCGCTTGAAGCTGCTGGATGTAAAATTTCACGTAGCCCTGCTGATATGGGAACAACACTGAAATCGATGTTGAAGTAATTTATGTTGTATTTACTTGGATCAAAAGAAGTTAAAAACCTTTTGATCCAAGCGCTTTCGAAAACGAATTTATCAAAAAAAACAGCTGTCGATTTTCCTGCAGGATCGGGCTTTACTTCAAATTATTTATTGGATCATGGCGCCCAAGTTACGGCTTGGGATATGTTCCCCGAATTTTTTAAATCAGAAAAAATAAAATGTGAAATGGCAGATTTACAAAATACATTTCCTGCAGCCAATAGTTCATTTGATTTAGCTATTTTTCAAGAAGGCATCGAACATTTACCGGATCAACTTTTTGCGCTTAAAGAATTTCACCGTATTTTAAAAACTGATGGAAGCTTGTTTGTAACGACTCCGAATTATTCAAATTTACGATCACGCTTGTCGTATTTATTGTTCGAGGCTGAAACGCCAAAAATGATGCCACCGAATGAATTAGAATCATTGTGGTTTGGTATAGATCAACGTATTTATATGGGTCATATTTTTTCAACTGGCATTATGCGCATGCGTTTGTTGGCCATCCTTGCGGGTTTTGAAATTCAAAAAATTCACCCATCAAGAATCAATTGGTCATCATTTATAATTGGTCTGATATTTTATCCACTTATTTTTTTAAAATCTTTTTTAAACTACCAAAGATCTGTCCGTAAATTAAAAATTAAATCAGATTCAGCCCCAAAAAAAATATTATTTAGTCTGTTAAAACTGAATCTAAGCCCTACAATTTTATTTGGTGGGCACTTAATTGTCGAATTCAAACGCATGCCTACGGCCTATCAGCCTGTACTTGATCAACGTCATATTTTAGAGACATAATTAAAGATTCCGTTGACCCTCGAGCTGCCTTTGTATTAAACATAGCTTTCATATTTTAAAACTAAACCAAGGAGACTCTCATGGCTAACGAAAGAACATTTTCAATCATCAAACCAAACGCAGTTAAAAAAAATGCGATCGGCGATATCATTCATACTTTTGAATCAAAAGGCTTAAAAATTGCCGCTGCAAAATTAACGATGATGTCTAAAGAAAAATGCGAATTATTTTATGCTGAGCACAGCGCTCGTCCATTTTTTGGTGAACTGGTTTCATTTATGACCTCTGGTCCAGTTTTGATGATGTGTTTAACTGGCGAAAATGCAGTTTTAAAAAATCGTGAAATCATGGGCGCAACTGATCCTAAAAAAGCTGATGCTGGAACAATCCGCGCAAAGCATGGCGATTCAATGGGTGAAAACGCAGTTCACGGTTCTGATTCAGTGGCTTCTGCCGAGCGTGAATTGGCTATATTTTTTGACCGCCACGAAATGGTAAATTTCTAAATATCAATGTGTGCAAGGCACACAGGATGTGAAACTCGACTATGACTGATAAAAATTCAACGACACAAAAAAGGGGCTCTGACTTAGAGTCCCTTTTACATTCTGAACATATTATCACTGTTGAAAAAATGGCCGTGGGCGGTTCTGCTGTGGCACGAATTGCTGTCGCTGACAAATCTGTCGTTGTTTTTATTCCCTATGGTGCTCCAAACGATGAATTAAAAATTAAAATTTCTGCTGTAGAGAAAAATTTCTTAAATGGCGAAATTATCGAAATCATCAAGGCAGGCTCTGGTCGCAGAACTGCGGCTTGTGAATATTTTGGCCGATGTGGCGGCTGCTTGTGGCAACACATTGATGAATCTGAACAGGTTTTGCAAAAAGAACTGATTTTAAAAGATCTATTTAAAAAATTTCTTCCTGCTGTTGAATATAATTTATTACCTACAGTTTCGACGCCTGAAAAGTTGGGCTATAGAAACCGAATTCAATTAAAACAAATGGGTCAAAAAATCGGTTATTTCAAACATGAATCGCATGACATCGTTGAAATTAACAACTGTCTGATTTCAGAAACTGCGTTGCAGAATTACATCCCAACATTTAAAACTAAATTACGTCCTTCTGAAAAATTAAAAAAATTTGAAATTAAAATAAATCAAACTGGTGGTGTTGAACATTATCCCGTTGGCGAATTTGGCGAAGGCTTGGCCTTTTCGCAAGTGAATCGCTTTGTAAATCAGAGGCTTGTTGAAACCGTCACGGGCTTGGCGCAAAAATTAAATCCCGAACAAATCACCGAGCTCTATGCCGGAGCTGGTAACTTTACATTTCCGTTGGCCGAAGCCTTGCCTAAAACAGCAATTCAGGCCGTAGAGTTGAGCTCTCAGTTAACAAAAAGCGCTGTTGAGCGAATTAAAACCGAGAAAAAACATAAAAAAATCAGCTTTTTTACAACTAAATCTGAAATTTATTGTCGGAATTCTGCAACTTTTTCTGAAGACTTTGTTTTGCTTGATCCACCTAGATCTGGTTGTGATTCTGAAGTTATTTCTGTGTTGTCAGATAAAAAACCAAAAGCAATTTTGTACATCAGCTGCCATCCGGTAAATTTGGTTCGTGATTTAAAGAATCTGACGACAAAATACAAAATTGGGCACCTTCAAATTTTTGATATGTTTCCGCAAACTGACCATTTTGAAACGGTGTGTTTGCTCGAACGTATTTAGCCTCAGACGTTGACGCCAAGCCATTGCGTCCCTAGCATATAAGAATATGCAAAGCAGAAGTGCCTATTATTACTGTATTTTATTTTTATTTGTTTTTATGACATCACTAACTGCATGTACAACAAGCCCATCCATCGACAAAGAGCGCGCTTCATTAAAAATGCAGCTGGCCGTTTCACATATTGAAAATAATAATTTACCGGTAGCACTTAAAGAATTATTAGAAGCCGAAGCCTTAGATGCACAAAACGCGCTAATTCAAAGTAATTTAGGATTAGTTTATTTTTTACGAAAAAAAATGGATTTATCAATCAGTCACTATTCAAATGCAATTCGTTTAGACCCGAAACTGACTGAAACCAAAAACAGTTTGGCGCGCGTTTATATTGAAATAAAACAATATATTAAAGCTGAAGCATTGCTAAATACAGTGGTCGAAGATCTGACTTATACAAACATGACCTCGGCCTATATGAATTACGGGCTTATGCGCTTCAATCAAAAACGTTTTGCTGATGCAAAAGTTTTATTTCGTAAAGTTCTTGAAACAGATCGTGAAAATTGTTTCGCACAGGTTTATTTGGGCCGCAGCCACTTAGATTTACAAGAAAACCAAGACGCCGCAAACCAGTTTGAAAAAGCTGCGCCAATTTGTTTACAGTTCAGAGTTGACGAGGCTCATTATTTTTCTGGCATTGCACACTACCGCTTAAACCAAAAAAATAAATCATTATTGCGCTTTCAAGAAGTCGTTAAATTATTTCCCGACGGTACGAATGCCGCCAGTTCAAAAAAAATGATTGATATTATCCAAAGGAACAATCAATGAAAATGACAGGCGAACTTTTGCGAGCCGAACGCATCAAACAAGACTTAAAAATTACTGATATTGCATTTGCTTTAAAACTTGCTTCGAAAATAATTCAGTCTATCGAAGACGGTGATACCGAGGCTTTGCCTGCAAAAACTTTCACTCGTGGCTTTGTTAAAAGTTATGCTGAATTTTTAAAATTAGATTCAGTCGTCGTTTTAAGACAGTTCCAAGAGGAAATGGGCTCAACAAGCCCAATGCCAAAAGTTCCACCGCCGCAGCCATCGCAAAAAATTGAAAAAATAAAAAACGAGTCCGCCAAAGAAACGCCAAAGGTACTTGATGAAAAAATGTCGTCGGGCCTGACCCGTCAGCACATTTTTATTTTTATTTTTGTTTGTGTTGGCGTTGCAATTATAGCCTTGGTGAATGGTCTTGTCCGCAAGTATTCTCGCGAACGCGCTGATATGACAACACAATTAATTCTTGAGAAAAAAAATGATCCCTTATATTCAAAGATCAGTTCAACAGATGAAGCCAGCGCACAACAGATCACGCAGTTGCATATGATGAATCAAACTATTCCTGCAAGCACTGATGTAACTGCTGCAGCCATTGAAAATACAGAAGCAGTACCCGCACAACAGGCCGAAGCCATAAACCAAAGCACTGAAAAAACACAGTACCCGTCCATCGATGTTTCAAACAACAAACCTATCGAAGTTCTGATCGAAGCCAAAAAAGACTTAACGATCCAATATGCAAAGGGCAATTCAAATACTTTTGAAAAAATTCTAATGAAACAAAATTCGTATCAAATTATTAGATCCAATAGCGGTTTACATTTGCGTGCTGAAGATGGTTCTCATTTAATATTAACTGTAAACGGCGCCGTGAAGCCGATCAATAAAGCAAAACCACTGCAGATTACTTTTTAATTAAATTATGAAAACCAAAAATATTGGTCTAATTTTATTTATCAGTTTAGTTATTAAATTATTTTTAGCTTTACTAATTCCCGTTTTTGGTGACGAATCTTATTATTGGTTTTGGGGCCAACATGTTCAACTCAGTTACTTTGATCACCCCGCTATGGTGGGTTGGCTTACAGGGTTAGGCTCGCAATTAGATTTTCTGCCCAAGTCGCTGATCGTTCGTTGGCCCTTTGTCATTCTTAGTACAATCAGTCTATTCGTATTCATAAGAATTGTTGATCGCACGACTAAAAATGATTCAAAAATTTCTGGCTGGTTGGTCGCTTTTTATTTACTAAATCCTATGTTGGGTTTTGGTGGAATTTTAGCAACACCCGACGTCCCCTTGGTATTCTTTTGGAGTCTGGCTTATTTACTCGTGCTTCGCATTTTAGAAAAACAAAATATAAAAGATTATATTTTATTAGGAGCCTGTCTGGGGCTAGGTTTTTGTTCAAAATATCACATTGTGTTGTTTCCCTTAACAATCGGTTTGGGGTTTGTTTGGTCAAAAAAATATTCTGAAATTAATTTAAAGAAATTAATTTTTACAATATTTGCAGGCATTTTATTTTCAAGTCCTGTTTTGATTTGGAATTATCAAAATGAATGGGCATCGATGGCTTTTCAATTAAGTCATGGCTTTCAGGGCCGTCTATATACGCCATTATGGACAATCACGTACATTACGGGGCAAGTTTTTTTATTCAATCCGTTTTTAATGTACCAGTTAATTTTTAAAACTAAAAATTTGTTTCCTAAAAATACGGCGTTTTTGCAATGGTCTTTTTTTCTGATCAGCTCATTCAAAGCTGGCGTTGAAGCCAATTGGCCTGTTGCGGCCCACGTACAGGGGCTATCATCACTACAACCAGAAAATAATTTCAGATTTTTTAAATACGCGCTTTCGTACGCGTTATTATTGTGGATTGTTTTTTTTGGATTTTATTTTTCTGGATTCGGCCAAGAAAAAATAAAAAAAATTCCAAACATGACAATTGCTGAAAAAATCTGGCCACAAGTTGAATCATACAAGCCCTTGTATGGACCAACATATCAAATATCTTCGTTGCTACAGCTTGTATCAAATAAAGAAGTTTTAAAGCTGAATGAACTTAGTCGTACAGATTTTTATGATTCAGCCATTTTCCAAAGACCAACACAAAAGGTGTTTTACAGCTTAAAATATGATATTTCTGATTGGCCCG
>JAYTMM010000138.1:0-13881 GCA_043728555.1 Pseudobdellovibrionaceae bacterium | reverse complement strand
CCAAATAAAAAAATAACTCATCATTCAATAAATACTGATCTTGTCGTCAAAAAATTATCTTACCATAACTTCATAAAAAATATTTGGCATTTTCATTTTTACAATCTAGCAACCCCTGGAATCAGCTCTCTGAGTTGGCATTTTCACACAATACAATTTTGTATTGATCATAAAATTCAACATGTTTACGATGGAATGACAGCTGAACTTCAACATTTACCAGGCCACATGCCCGCAGTTCGTGAGCTTTTTAAAGCCATGTATCAGAAAAAAAATATTTATTTTTCAGGACCTGTCTATAATTGGCCCGTACCTCAAAATCGTCAATTCGTTGAACAGGTCATCATTAACAAACATAACTCTATATCCGACGACAATCAAAAAGAACTCACTACAGGTCTTTTTTTGTACGAAAAAAAATTTTTTACTGAAAAAAATATCAAAGGCACTCAGCTTGATTTTGAAATGCAGCACGACTGTTATCCGTTTATTATTTATAATCTTTTTTGCTTTTGGCTGGTAAGCCCATTTCTTAGTTGGCCTGAGTTTGAAATGAAAATTGTTAACTTTATAGAAAATAAAATAGCTGCGCTAGAAAATATTAAAATTGAAGACGTTTAAAATACAAATCATAATTCTGATTTTTTGTTGTTTTGTACTAAATACGCTAAGCTATTTTTATATAACGAATTCAACAAATCCTTTGCAAAGATCATGGGCGATATTGACGCTTGATCAAAGCGTTGGTTGGTTTCAAAAAAAATTGATCAATACCACTTTTGAAAATTCAAAAGTAAGTACAGATACTTTCGGATTTAGAAATTTTTCACACCGATCTAAATTTTCGAATGACGTGCAAACGATTGTTCTTGGCCCCTCTTCCGCATTCGGATGGGGTGTTGATGATGATTTAACATACTCAGCATTACTTAATTCATCGCAAAAATTAGGTCTTACTTTTAATATGTCTGGAATCGGACACACGGCATCGCAAGGACAATCTGTTTTTGAAAAATTAGATCTAGGTTCTTCTAATAAATTAAAAAATATTATATTTGCTTATGGTATCAACGAACTTGATCAATTCAGATTTTTCGACCAAAAAAATTTAGATGATATGGATTTTATGCGCCTAGAGCCCAAATACACTTTCACTGAATTGCTCCTGCACTCTTTTTCGCTTGGTCAACTTATTCAACTGACTTTGTTCGAATCAAAACTGTATTTTCAATGTCAGAAAATATCAATGCCCAAGCAAAGACTGCAAATTGATCAACTATTAAATATCTATGACCAATTTATGAATAAACATCCAAATTTGAATTATTATTTTTTAAATACAGTCTTTGCACTTCCCCAAAAATATAAGATAGCTCAATCAAAAAATCTGATATTTCAATCTGAAAAATACTATCAACAAGCCCTAGTCGCTGCACAAAATAACAATTGTTCAGAATTTATTAAATATTTCAATGAAGCTCGAAAACTTGAACCCTATCGAATTCATATAATGGTCAATTTGTTAAATAAAAAAATGGCCGATTGGTCGAAAAACAAAAAAATACATCTGATTGATATCAATTCAGAATTTGAAAAATCTATGCTTATCTCTCCAGAAAATAATTTATTTTTCGATCCTGTTCATCCAAATAGAAATGGACATGACTTAATCGCTCATGTCATACTTGAATCCATACATGACTGATAAAAAAATATCTTCTGAAACGACCACAACATATCCAAAAACTATATTCGGATTTTTATACTGGATGTGGAAACAAATTATTTTGAAAAAAAAATGGTGGCTTCTGCCTATTTGGGCTTTATTACTTACAATAGGTATGATTTTGTTTTTATCAGGACACGGTTCAGTGCTGCCTGCAATTTATATTGCATTTTAATTTTTTAAGTAATCGTTCAGTGTTTCTGCCATTAGTTTTACGCCTAGCTTATTAGGATGATTATCATACTTAAAATGATACTTTTCAATTTTGCTAAGTTCATACTGATTAAACTCAGAAATATTCATGTTTATAATTTTTTTATGACCGGCTAATTCGCTTTGTTGATTTATACATTCGACTTCTGAGCTGTTATAAAATGTGATCGGATAAAATCGTGAATTCGGAAATTGTTCAAGTGACTTTTTTTCGACTTCATTAATAAGATATGAAAATAATTTACAGTCTTTAGAACTTGGATTGTTCAAACCAAAAAAATTAAAGTGTCGCAAGAAAATACTTTGTGACATCCAACTGACAAATAACGTCCTTACATAATCGCCGGTCCAAAAAGAATCCTTAACTACAATATGGTTATTGATTAACTGAACATATGGGCCATGTGATGCATGCATATTATTGAAATCTAAAGTTAAACGACCTAAATGTACTGCATCGAAAACATAAACAAAGTCTATTCTCTGTTTTTTATTAAAACCATCTTGTTCTATTTTGTGTTTGTTAAAAAAACTGTACATCGACTGCAAACCTTGGCCAGGTGTTGCATAATTGTAATATTCATACTTTGAATCTATTTGATTTAAATTAGAGCTGAGAGTTTCTGAATCTTCAAGTCCCCAGCCAAAAACACGCGAACCACCAAATAACAGTCTATTCATTTTAAGTATTTTCGTATTATTTAGAACATTCGATATTGAAATCCTTCGATTTTTGTCATCCGTATTGACACGTACATCAAATATAATTGAATTATTATGCTTAAAAAATTCTCTGCCATGAAAATTTTCATATGGTAAGAAAATATAATCTGGATCATACTCGCAATAAAACGAATAACGCTCTTGTTTTAAATTTAAAATGTTTTGATCAATTTTTTTTAACTGAGAATCAAAATTTTTTTTTTGACCATTTTTATATTGAATTGAATTTTTTCTTTGCCTCAGAAACGGACTGCTTGTCGGCCTGGCACCATGATCCAAAAAAGTAAAGTAGCTCTCAAGAAAAATTAAAACCAATACTGCTAGCGATAGAAATAACTTTATTTTTATAATTACCGAGCCCACTTTTTAAAACCAAGCGCTAGGGCTTTTTCTAAATCGGCTGAATTAATTTCGTAAACATTATTATTTCCCGTAGGTTTTCCGCATAATTGAATACGCATTAGCCCATCGTGTTTATTTTCACTCGAAAAGATATGAATAGCTCCAAGCTCTTTGGCCATAATTTCAAGATTAATTTTCTCACCTTGATTACATTGCAAAGTTCCGTCAGCCTTATAAATTTTTACTTTATTCATTTGATCGACTCCTGAAACAGTTTTTTCAACATTCCCCGCCGGAGCTTTATTTACAATGCTGTGATCTGTACATTGCGTCGTTGAACAGCCTAAAACCAACATCAACGTTAAAAAAAGACCGCAAAATTTCATTTTTATATCCTTTGAAAAATTATCGAACTAAATAAGGGATCGCTTTAGAATTTACATTATGAATTTTTAATCCGTAAATATTTCCTTCATTCGACAGAAAATAAATATTTTGCTGATCTTGTTGCAAATCTATCGTGGGTTTCGACATCACACCACGACCCGGTTCAAAACTGCCTTTTTCTTGTCCCGATATTAAATCAAAAAATTTCAAACTGCCTTGTGATTCACCGACAATCACATTACCTTTATATAATAATGGTTCAGTCAAAATTCCTGAAATATTTTTGACAGTCCATAATAATTTTCCATCAGCTTTTGCAACACTCATTAAATGACTTTTTGAAGTACTGTAAATTAAACGGTCTCCAGATACCAACGGCGCTGTTGCTCCGCCGAAATCTGACTTCCAAAGTATCGATCCATTATTTTTTGACAAACAATATAATTTATCATCGTAGCTGTTGATAAAAATTTTATCTCCGTCAATGACAGGGCTGGCATCGATATCTTTGAAACGATTATTTTTATTTAACAAGACTTCCCATTGCGGAGTCCCCGCGGCCAAGCTGAGCGCAGCCAGTGATCCATCACTAAAACCAATATAAATTAAATTATTTTCAATAACAGGTCGGCTTCCACCACGAACAGTCATTTGAGTCGAAGTTTCTTGGCGGTTATAGACCCAAAACTGCTTTCCTGTTGAGGCATCTAAACTAAATAATGCATTCGCACCGTTTAAAAAATAAATAATACCTTTGTGTAAAATGGGCTCTGAAACGATTTCAGTTTTTGTGTCAAATTTCCAATTTAACTTTCCTGAATCCAGATCGATGGAATAAAAATTTCCGTCTAATCCGCCAACAAATAATAATCCGCCAGCAATTAAACCTGCTGATTCAACACCTTGTTTAATTGCAAAGCGCCATTTGATTTGCTGATTGGATTTATTATAGCTGACCAGACCGTCGTAACCATTTGCTGCAATGATTTGATCATTATAAATTAATGGTGAAAAACGGTTTACTTTACGAAATACTTGGTTTGTTTTTACCAAGGTATCTGAAACCCAAAAGGGGCGTAAATTTATTTGTTCAGATGCAGAATGGTTTTGTGAACGCTGAACAGAGCTGCAATTCAAAATTAAAAAACTACAGACTAAAATACAAACTCTGTTAAACATATATTTATGTTCCCTGAGCTTTATTAAACTGAATTAAACGTAAAACTTTTTCAGCTTCAAGGCTTGATTGCTCTTGGCCTTCTGTTTTGTTGTTTTTAATTTTTGTTAATAATTCTTCAGCTTTTTTTGAATCATTTAATTTTTGATAACACAAAGCCTGTTTAATTTGAACATCACCAAATGTAAATTCGGCCTTTTTATTTGCTAAAATTTTATCCCAGACAGCAATAGCATCTTTACATTGATTTGCATCTGCTAAAACCTGACCCATCGTTTTTAAAACCAATGTGTTTGATAAATTTGATGAATTTGTTTCAACTTTTTTTAATACATTCAAAGCTTCTGTTGAATTTTTTTCTGACATTAAAATATCTGCCAAAGAAATTCCAGCCATTTGCGAAGCGACTGTTGACTGGTTTTTTGAAATAAAATCTTCGAGATCTTTTTTTAAAGCTGGAATGTCAGTCGCAACTTTTGAATCTGTTGCTGTATTTTTTGCTGATTGTTGTTCTTTCATTTTTGTGATTTTTTCATTGATCATAGCAAATGATTCTTGGGCAGATTTTTCTTTACGTTCAGCTTGGCCACTGACAAGCGAAATAACTAAACCCAATACGATCAGTCCAGCGCATACAAAACTTAATGTTTTCCAATTTTTTTCAATAAAATTCATTTTTATTCCTATCTAATATAATTCTGTAAATTATTAACGGTTATAAACTTCGCGCAATGTTGTGAATGTACGGCTTGATTTACCTGGGTGACGTTGCTTCAATCGACCAATAGTCGCAATACGCTCTTCGGCAACGCGATCAGCAGCCGTGTGCGTTCCGATATTATCTCGTTTTGAAATTTCAAAAACCCTCTTAACGTTATCATAAACTTTGCGGGTTTTCTCAAAAGCTCTTTCAGGAGAATAGCCCTCAAGCTCAACAAATACGTTCATTAAGCCCCCCGCATTTACAACATAATCTGGAGCATACAAAATTCCCAATTCACGCAACTGATCACCGTGGCGAGCTTCAGCCAATTGATTATTTGCTCCGCCCGCGATCACTTTACATTTAAATTTTGTAATTGTTTGATCGTTCACGATCGCACCCATCGCACATGGAGCTTGAATATCACATTCAACACCTAAAATTTCATCGACAGAAACAGCTTTAGCGCCGTACTGGTCACTGATTTTTTTTACACGTTGCTGATCAATATCAGCCACAATAATTTGAGCGCCTTCTTCGACAAGATATTTAACTAAATTAGATCCGACATTTCCCAGACCTTGAACTGCTATGCGCATTCCTTTCAAAGAATCCGTGCCTAATTTTTCTGAAGCAGACGCTTTGATTCCCATCAATACACCATGTGCTGTGTACGGTGATGGATCACCAGATCCGCCAAATTCTTTCGGAATCCCCGTCACCCATGGAGTCTCCATGAAAACATGTTCCATATCTTGAACGCTTGTTCCGACGTCTTCGGCTGTAATATATTTTCCATTCAATGAATTAACGAAGTGTCCAAAAGCACGAAACAAAGCTTCATTTTTTTGAGTCTTCGGATCGCCGATGATCACAGCTTTTCCACCACCTAAATTTAATCCTGCGGCAGCAGCTTTATAAGTCATCCCTTTTGATAATCGCAAAACATCTATAAGAGCTTCTTCTTCAGTTTGATAGTTCCACATACGAGTTCCACCAAGTGCTGGGCCTAGTGCAGTGTTATGAACTGCGATGATGGCTTTCAATCCTAAATTTTTATCGTGGCAAAACAAAACTTCTTCATGTTCGCCGTACTTTGTGATCATCTCAAATGGACCCATAATATCTCCTTAAAAAATATTTAATAACTCATTACATAATATAGTTTTGAAATTGTTGTTTGATTTTTGCAAATTAGCTAGCTGTTACACTTTGCAGTATTTTTTTGCGGCATTTTTATCAGTATTTCAGTTCAACTATTTTAAATTGCACGTTTTTGTGCGCTTCAGATAAATAGAAGCCTTCTGAGGCGGACTTTAAATCTTTTAATCGAACGTATTCTGGGCTCAGTCCAATTTTTTGAGCCGATTTTACGATCTCATTTTTTTGACAGTCAAAATAAAAATTAATTTTCAGATGCCTAGATCCAGAATATTGAACTTCTTGAAATCGGGCTGAAATTTCACAGTCTTTATCGGGCTTGATCTGACTGGATTCATTTAAAATACCAACGATATTTTCTTGGATTGAACCATCAAATTGCATTTCAGATTTGTAATCACCCATAAACAAAATCAAGACCGAGATGGGTCTTGATTTTGTTTTTTTAGTTTTTGAATATAGAGATTCTGAAGTGAATGATATTAAGCTAACAATTAAAACTAAATAATAGCACATTCGCCTATTATTCTAGGTCTTTAAACTCTTCGGCAAGTCTTTTGTTGGCTTGCTGACCCGATGGTTTGAATTGCTTTTTTTCTTTAGCAAAAGTTAAAAATTCTTTTGATGTTTTAACATACACCGTTTCTTTGTTGTCTGCGATATATTTTTTGTTTTGATTTGATAACTCTGCTGCAATTTTTGAATCCGAAACAGTTTCTTGGATTTTAAAATGCAAATCACTTTGAGCCTTAGAATTTTCGCTGATTATCGAACTGAAATCGACAGCAAACACTGAACCCGAACAGATCACAGTTGCTAAAATTGTTGCGAATACATTTTTCATAAGAACTCCTTGTTTTAAAGTCTTTGGTCTTGCTAAAGATAAGAGCAAAACCTAAGCCAATAAAACGTCCTAAATTGATTCGCTAATAGCGAACTGGTTCGTTCTTATTTTTTGAGCTGTCAAAGAAAAATACACTCCAAAGAAATCGTTTCATGACTGTATTCGCTTGTATTCTTTTGAGACACTGTTTATGAATCTTTAATGACATCAAAACTTCTATTTGCGACCCAAATTTATCACGCAAAATTAACGACTTCTGAAACTTCTCTGAAATTAATTCTTAAAGATTTAAAAACCGAGTCTGCACAAATTCAAAAAATGGATCAGACTGGCAGTGATTGGTCTAATGACAACTATACGAACGGTTACACCAGTTATTCCAGTCATGACAAACTTCATCAAATGTCATCGACTTTTTCTGACCTTGAAAAGCTTATTTCAAAACATGTGGCTCATTTTTTAAAAAATCTGGATTATTTTGTAAATATCAAAGACCTTAAAATGACCGACTGCTGGCTGAATATTATGAATGAAAATGTCGTCCACACGGCTCATATCCATCCTCGATCAGTCTTAAGCGGTACATTTTATGTCGCCGTCCCAAAAAATGCCAGCCCCATCCAGTTTCAGGACCCACGCCTGACTCAATTTATGAATGCGCCCGTTCCAAATTCAACGGCACGCATTCATAATCAACGATTTATTTCTATTTTACCAAAACCTGGTGATGTTATTTTGTTTGAAAGTTGGCTGAAGCACGAAGTCAGCTTGAATAAATCAAAAGTTCCTCGTATAAGTGTTTCTTTTAATTACGATTGGAAATAGCTCAAATTACTTTATTAAAGAGGACTCTATGAAACTTAAACTGAATGAAATCCCTGACGAAGGCCGCGAATATATTTACACCAAAGAAACTGGTGAACTGAACGACGATTTGCGTGATCTGATCGAAAACAATTCTTACCATGTCAGCTTTTTTATTAAACCTTTAAATAATGATGATTTCGTTTTAAGTGGTTCAGTATCTACAAAAACCAAAGAAATTTGTTCTTTGTGCGGTGAAACTTTTCATTTTCCGACAAATGCGAAACTGAACGAAATTTTGATTCCGAAACCGCCCAGCGAAAAAGAACGCGAAAAGCAATCCAAAGCCAATCACATCTCTGAACAGGATGAAAATGCGCCCTCGGTCAGCGAATACAAAGGCGAAATTTTTGAAATCGGAGATCTGGTCCACGAAGCCATCGCGTTAAGCATACCCTTCAACCCAAAGCCTGAACAAACCGAAAAAGGCGACTGTATTGTTTGTCTAAAATCGACTCTTGCTGGACCTTTCGTTTATGATGAAGATGCAAGCACTCCCGTTAAAATAAATCCCTTTGCTTCTTTAAAAGATTTAAAATTAAAGACTACAAAACTAAATTAATCAGCTTAAACGTTATGACTTGATTTTGGTTTTGTTTTCAGACATAACTTAAAGTCTTTTTAAAAATGAATTTTAAAGACTAATATCCAGTTACTAGGAGAATACAATGCCTACACCGAAGAAGAAAACATCGAAATCTGTACGCGATATGCGCCGTTCACATGATGCTATTAGCGCGCCTGCAATGGCGATTGATAAAAAATCTGGCGAATTAGTTCGTCCTCACGTTGCTTTTAAAGCTGCGGATGGCGCCCTTTATTACAAAGGTAAACAAATTACTGCCGCTAAAACTAAAAAGTAATTTTTTAATATTATACTGATGTTTAAAACTAAAATATCTGGTGTCGGATCGTTTTTACCTGAAAAAGTCTTAACGAATCACGACCTAGAGAAAATGGTCGAAACTTCTCACGATTGGATCGTTCAACGCACGGGCATTGAACGTCGTCACGTCATCGCCGACGGCGAAGGCACGTCTGATATGATCGTACGCGCATCTCAAAAAGCGCTTGAAGACGCTAAGATGACTGTTGATCAACTGGATTTAATTCTGGTTGCGACCCTATCTGGTGATTTCAAAATGCCAGCAACAGCCTGTGTCGTTCAAGCCAAATTAGGTGCAAAAAACGTAATGGCTTTCGATTTAAATGCTGCATGCTCTGGTTTTTTATACAGCTTGATCGTCGCAGATCAGTTTATCAAAACTGGTTTCTATAAAAATATTCTGGTTGTTGGCGCAGAAAATTTAACTCGAATTATTGATTACAAAGACCGCGACACTTGTATTTTATTTGGCGATGGCGCCGGTGCATTTATTGTTTCGCGTGCTGAAGACCACGAAACAAATGTGATCTTAACGGGACACGCTCACGCAGAAGGTGCCCACGCCGAATTATTGTGGGCTCCCGCCGGCGGCACTAAAACACCATTTTCGCAAAAAGTTCTTGATGAGGGCAGCTATTTCATGAAAATGAATGGTAAAGAAATTTTCAAAAATGCAACTCGAACGATGGCGACATGTTGCAAAGAAGCCCTTGATGCTACAAAAATGTCAGCCGAACAAATTGACTGGCTGGTTCCACATCAAGCCAACATGCGCATCACCGAAGCTGTTGCTAACCAATTTAAATTTCCTATGGATAAAGTCATTTCCACAGTTCATGAAACCGGAAATACTTCGGCCGCATCAATTCCGATCGCATTTGATATTGCGTATCGCGATGGTCGATTGAAACGTGGTCAAACTATTATGCTAACTGCATTTGGCGCAGGATTAACTTCCGGTTCTATCATACTTAAATTTTAGCGCAAGCAACGCTTGCAGGATACGAAGTTCGACTGAGAGGACCACATGAAATTTTCAATTTTATTTCCAGGTCAAGGCAGTCAAACTCCAGGCATGGGAAAATTCCTGTTTGAAGAATTCAAAGAAGCTCGTGAAATTTTCGAAGAAGCTTCGGACGCCTTACAAATTGATATCAAAAAATTATGTTTCACTGCCGATGAAACGACTTTAGCTCTGACTGAAAATACTCAACCCGCACTTTTAACTGTATCAATTGCGACGGCCAAAGTATTAACGAAACAATTCGGAGTTCAAATTTCTGCAACCGCAGGACATTCCATTGGCGAATATGCATCGATGGTTTTAACAGATGTGATTAAATTTTCTGAAGCTGTAAAAGCTGTTCGTTTTCGGGGTCAATCCATGCAATCTGCAGTGCCTGCGGGTCAAGGCGGAATGACAGCAACACTTGGACTTTCAGAAGAACAAGCTGAATTTTTATGTCGATATGCAGTTCAACAAAGTGGGTTTGGGCCGCTAAGCCCTGCTAATTATAATTGTGACGGACAAATCGTGATCAGCGGAAATTTAAAAACATTAAATTGGCTGAAAGAAAATTTTAATCCCAATGTTTTTTTAGAAAATAATTTACCCGAAGCCAAGCGCTCAAAATTAATTCCATTAAATGTTTCAGCACCGTTTCATTGCGCAATGATGAAACCTGCTGAAGAAAAAATGGCGTTATTTTTAAGCGCTGTTGAATTCAAAAATTCGTCAGTACCAATTATTCAAAACGTACATGCAAAAGCCGAAACACAAAGTGATATTTTAAAAACAAATTTGATCAAACAAGTTTCAGCCCCTGTTCGTTGGACACAAAGCATGCAAACATTAAAAACATTGAACAACCCTATGACGATCGAGTGCGGCAACGGTTCAGTTGTCAAAGGTTTGTTGAAAAAAATTGATTCTGAATTTTTTAAAGTTTTCTCGACAAATACAATCGATGATTTAAAGCTTATTGAAACAGCGCAAAAAACACCAATACAAGCTTGAGTAAAAACTCTAATTCAAACACACTACGTGAATGAATAATTCTTTCGGAAACCTGACTGGCAAAAAAATATTTATCACCGGCGGAAGCCGCGGCATAGGCGCTGCGATCGTTCAAAAATGCGCCGAGCTTGGTGCAACTGTAGCGTTTACATATTCAAGTCAGCAAGCGGCCGCAGAAAATATTTTAAAATCATTACCTGGCAATGGACACACCATCCATCAATTAAATATTTCTAAATCTGAAAACGTTGATCTTGTTTTTGACGAGGTTATCAAAGCCCATGGCGAAATTTTTGGCGTCGTCAACAACGCTGGTATCACCAAAGATCAATTGCTTCTTCGTATGAAAAACGAAGATTTTCAATCTGTGATCGATGCAAATTTAAATGGAACATTTTATGTCACAAAATGTTTTGCGAAACACATGCTAAAAAATCGCAAAGGCAGTTTCGTTAATATTTCATCTGTGATTGGTTCAAGCGGAAACGCCGGTCAATCCAATTATGCCGCCAGCAAAGCCGGCATCGAAGGTTTTACCAGATCCGTAGCACTTGAATTATCCTCACGAAATATCAGAGCGAATGTGATTGCTCCGGGTTATATTAAAAGTGATATGACGAACGCACTGACAGAAGACCAATTAAAACAATTTTCTGACAAAATTCCGCTGGGCCGACCAGGCGAAGCTGAAGACATAGCAAATGCTGTCGCATTTTTGCTGAGTGATGCAGCTTCTTATATTACGGGTCAAACGCTTCACATCAATGGCGGTTTATACTTATCATAGTTCAGATTATCATTTATAATTTTTTATATATTTTTAATTAAAACAAAACTCATACGAAGGAGATTTATCATGGCAGTTCAAGAAAAAGTAAAAGCAATCATCGTCGAACAATTAGGTGTTGATCCTGAAAAAGTGAAGTTAGAGGCCAAATTTATTGAAGATTTAGGCGCTGACAGTCTTGATATCGTTGAATTAGTTATGGCGATGGAAGAAGAATTTGATCTTGAAATTCCAGACGAAGACGCTGAAAAATTAAAGACAGTGAACGATGTTCAATCGTATTTAATTTCTAAAGGCAAAGCTTAATTTTTTAAGCTTTCGCAAAAATAAAATATTAAAAATGAATTTTACTAAAGCCAACGGTCAAAAAAGAGTTGTCATCACAGGTGTCGGAGCAATTACTCCGCTGGGATTAAATTTAAATGACAGTTGGACGAATGCTTTAAATGGTGTTTCGGGCGTTGATCACATCACAAAATTCGACACATCAAAATATGATGTTCGTTTCGCAGGCGAAGTTAAAAACTTTTCTGCAGATGATTGCGTTGATAAAAAAGATCAAAAGAAAATGGATCTTTTTATTCAGTACGCGATGTCATGTTCTAAAATGGCTTTTGCGCAATCTGGTTTAAAAATTACTGATGAAAATTCACAAAAAACCGGAGCCTTCATCGGCTCTGGCATGGGTGGTTTACCCGGTATCGAAGAGCAGCATCAAAAGCTTCTTGAAAAAGGCCCCTCACGTGTTTCTCCATTTTTTATTCCATCGATCATCACAAATCTGGCTTCGGGCTGGGTGACGATAACGTACGGAATACGTGGACCTAATTATACGATCTCTTCAGCTTGTGCTTCCGGAGTACATTCAATCGGCGAAGCTTATAATTATATTCGATTTGGATTAATGGAAAATATGGTTGCTGGCGGTTCTGAATCTACGATTTGTCCGTCTGCGATTGCTGGCTTTTCAAATATGAAAGCCTTATCAACCAGAAATGATGATCCAAAACGTGCCTCACGCCCTTGGGACAAAGACCGAAATGGTTTTGTTATTGGCGAAGGTTGTTCAATTTTTATTTTAGAATCCTATGAATCGGCCCACAAACGTGGCGCGAATATTTTATGTGAAATCACCGGATATGGCGCAAGCTCTGATGCCTACCACATCACTTCACCTGACCCTGAAGGTCGTGGGTTCGTTTCAGCGATGCAAATGGCCATCAACGATGCGCAAATAAATCCTGATCAAATTGATTATGTGAACGCGCACGGCACCAGTACTCCGATGGGCGATCCACTTGAATCGAACGCTTTAAAAACTGTATTCAAAGATCATGCAAAAAATGTTTGGGTCTCATCGACAAAGTCCATGACCGGACATTTATTAGGTGCTGCCGGTGCCATTGAATCTGCATTTTGTGTTCAAACTTTGGCTACAAACAAAGTCGCCCCGACAATTAATTTAGATAATCCAAGCCCTGAATGTGATCTGGATTATGTACCGCACACAGCGCGCGAAAAAAATATCAAACATGTCATGAACAATTCATTTGGTTTTGGTGGAACAAACAGCTGTTTGATTTTTTCAAAGCTTCAGAATTAGCTCTTAATAAATTTTTCGAAGGGTTCAAATTGAATATCTATATCTCCTCTGATCACGCAGGTTTTGAATATAAAAAAGAAATCGTTCAATTTTTAAAAAATATAAATTTTAATGTTATCGATCTAGGGCCCAATAATTTAGATTCTGTCGATTACCCTGATTTTGCAGACCGTGTTTGTAATAAATTAAAATCAGCACCCAATGATTTCGGCATTTTGATTTGCGGCTCTGGCCAAGGCATGGCTTTGCGTGCAAACAAATATTCACATATCCGCGCAGCTCTGGTTTACAACGAAGACATTTGCAAACTTTCACGCGAACATAATAATGCGAATGTGATTTGTTTAGGTTCTAGGTTTTGTGATCTGACAGATGCTCAAAACTGGATCAAAATTTTTATAGAAACAAAATTTTCTGAAGGGCGCCATGCACTTCGTGTTGCTAAAAT
>JAYTMM010000137.1:0-1702 GCA_043728555.1 Pseudobdellovibrionaceae bacterium | reverse complement strand
AAAAAAACCATTCAACCTTTGAAATTTCTGTTGCCGACCAAGGTCTTGGTATTAACGAACATGATCTTCCTAAAATTTGGGACCGCTTATTTCGTTCTCATGAATTAAAATCGGTCAAAGGTTTAGGTTTGGGGCTAAGCCTTGTGAAATCAATTTGTCAGTCGCATAATTGGAAGATATCAGTCAAAAGCCAACACGGTGCGGGCTCTGAATTTTTAATATCTATAAAGGATTAATAATTTATGAAAAAAATTATAAAAAAAATAGTGATGACTTTGCTGCTGACGGGGTTTTCTTTTTCAGCGTTTGCCATGCCTGCGCAAATTTTATTAATCAGACATGGTGAAAAGCCTGATGTAGGTAGCGAGTTATCTCCACAAGGCTGGCTGAGGGCCAAAGCTTTGCCAAATATGTTCGAACGCTCTGAATTTTTAAAATTTGGCCTACCAGTGGCTTTTTATGCGATGTCACCACAAAAAAAACAGGGATCTGTCAGAGCCATTCAAACATTAAGCTTCGCTGCTGAAAAATTAAAGCTGCCGATAAATAAAAGATTTACTCGTGATGAAGTCAGCGGCCTTGTTCGCGACATTCAAGAAAATCCGCAATACAATGGTAAAATGGTTGTCATTTGTTGGGAGCACAAAGTTCTGATCGATATTGCGCATACCTTTGGAGTTAAAAAATATTTAGACTGGCCGAGTGAACAATATGATCGTGTCTGGAGTTTAACTTACGGCTCAGATCAGAAAACGATTCAGTTTGAAGATCTGCCTGAAAAAGTTTTACCAACAGATTCACAAAATTAAGACAGTTAAACCTGAAATTACCAATATAAAATACAGAATAGCAAAATGTTTCAAAATAAAATTTCTAGAGATTCCGCAGTGATTTGCAACGTGAGAAATATTTTTATAAATCGTAAATTGATATCCGGCCATCAAATAAAGAATGGTTAAAATCAAAATACTCAAAAACAATATCAAATGAAGCACATCTTTTTGATCAGAACCAAATTGCTCTTTTAAATTTTTTTGTTCACTTTGAATATCAATATATTGAGCGACAGTTTGTTTGTTGATTAAATCAGTCAGTTGTTTTTTTCGTTCGATCACTGGACGTACTTTGGCAAAGTGAACAACATCGGACTTCCATAAAGGGTCATAGGAATTGGGTGACGCCGGAACTATGGTGGTTTCAACTTTTAATGTTTCAACAAGTGTTTTAAATAAACTAAGCGGTAACAACTCATTTGTATGTGGTTTTAATTCAAGAGCTTGCAAAATATAATTCAAGGATGACCCTTTGGGTGCGACCAGATCGAAATTACAGCCAGCCATTTTTTCAAGGATCAGATTTTTTTCTGTTAATTTCAGAAATATTATTTTTGAAGAAAACAAAGTACCACAAATTATAAAAAACAAAACCAGATATGTTTTTAAATAGCGTTTGAAAATGATCAGAAATAAAAAATTCATTTGTAAAGATCTTCGATGTGAATTGTTCGGTCAAATAAATGTACCCAGCGATGATCGTGACTGGCGACGATCGAAGCTTTCGATTGTGAATGAATATTTTTAAAAACTGACTCGGCACTTCCTGAGTCTAAATTCGAGGTGGGTTCATCTAAAAACAAAATGTCATGCGGCTTTAAAAATTGCCGAACCAACGCAATTTTTTGTTTTTCACCAACTGAAAATGG
>JAYTMM010000136.1:0-2058 GCA_043728555.1 Pseudobdellovibrionaceae bacterium | reverse complement strand
GTTTAAAAAATCTTTTCATGTACATCGTGTCTGAAATGTTATACAATTCTGACATATGATACGTAGAATATCTAACCTATCGAAAACACGCAGCTTTTTTTTGTTTGGCGCACGTGGTACTGGCAAAAGTACACTGCTTAATCAATGGAAAAAAGGCCTTTCTGTTAAAATTTATAATTTGCTCGAGCCTGATGTTGAAGCGGCATTGCAAGCGCGGCCTGAAATTTTACTTGAAAATTGGCGCGCGGATAAAACGGATTGGATTGTCATCGACGAGATTCAAAAAAATATTAAGTTGTTAGATGTCGTTCATGATTTAATAGTTAAATATAAAATCAATTTTGCATTGACCGGTTCAAGTGCTCGGAAATTAAAACGAGGTTCGGCTAACATGTTGGGCGGGCGGGCAGATCAATTTCATTTGTTTCCATTTTCTGCGACTGAATTAAATAAAAAATTTAATTTATTAGATTCCTTAAGTTACGGGACTTTGCCGATTTTGCATGAACTACCAGAGATCGAAAAACAACGAGCACTGTATTCTTACATTTCAATTTATCTGAAAGAAGAAATTCTTATTGAACAGATCATTCGCGATATTGAACCCTTTAGAAAATTTCTAGCTGTAGCGGCGCAGATGAACGGAAAAATTTTAAACTATTCCAAGATTGGTCGCGACAGTGGCGTTGAAGAAAAAAGCATCGTCAGATACTACCACATTTTAGAAGACACGCTGCTTGGTTTTTTCTTGGAACCCTACAGCGCATCTGTTCGTAAACGACAAAGTCAAAAATCAAAATTTTATTTATTTGATTGTGGCGTGACCAGAGCCTTGCAAAATACCCTGAAAATAAAATTATCTGAACATACAATTCAATTCGGAGATTTATTCGAACAATTTGTTATTCTAGAATGTATGAAGTTAAATGAATACAAAGAAGCGCGATTTCAATTTTCATATTTACGAACTAACAATCAATTAGAAATCGATTTAATTATTGAGCGTCCGGGCCAAAAAATTGTTCTTGTTGAAATTAAATCAGATAATAAAAATGTTCCTGATCACGCCAAAAATATAAATTTAGTTAAGTCAGAATTTGATCAACCCGCCTGTTACATTTTAAATACTGCTACAGAAAAAACTGAAATTAATGGCGTTCGTTTTATACATTGGCAAAAAGGCTTGGCTGAAATTTTTAGTTAAACCTGTAAAAACACATGATATTCCACTTTTTAGCTATGAAAATTATACTCAAATTGACCGAAAGCTTGATCCATGCTCGGTTGTTGGCTATTTTCACGGCATCAAGGGGACTCTATGAAAACAGTATTTTTAGTTTTATTTTTCTCTATTTTTTCTCAGGCTCAGGTTTGGGATCAATCGATAGATGCGACAACTGCGCCGCCTGAATTTGATGCTCGTCCGTTTTCAGAATCAGATTTTAAAACATATTCTTGGATGAATGAATTCACAAATATTATTGTGATCAATAAAGCGAACGAAGGTAATGATCGTCAAACGATGCGTTTATACACGAATGGAAAGTTGGCATTGATTACAAAAATTTCTACGGGCCGTGAAACTTTTGAAAAGGGCTGTGCTCCCGGTCAGGATCCAAAAACAAATCACTGTTCGCAACACCCGTACTGGTCAAGAACACCTGTTGGTTATTTTGATGTTGATACGCTGGATGAACATTATTTTTCAAATTTATGGCAAACATGGATGCCTTATGCTGTGTTTTTTGAATCGGGGATTGCGACTCATCAAGCACCTGCGGGCACAGAGCCCAACTTGGGTAAGCGTGCATCGGGTGGTTGTGTGCGATCGCATCCTTCGATTGCGCCAGTGATTTTTTCAGCAGTTCAAAAAGCGGGTTCGGGTTTAGTGCCTGTGATTAATCGTGATGGCAGCTTGAAAAAAACAGCAAAAGGTGATGTTGTGCGTACGCAAGGATTTAAAACATTTGTGATTGTGCAAAACCAAATTAAATAAAATAAGCGAGCGTAAATTTTCTATGAATATTTCTGAATTATTAAAAACCGCCGAACAAGATC
>JAYTMM010000135.1:0-3501 GCA_043728555.1 Pseudobdellovibrionaceae bacterium | reverse complement strand
GTTTGCCACCAGTCAGTATCAATTCCATATTTTCTAGATAATACGCGAATCACGTTGCCATCAAGCACTCCGGTTTTTTCACCGAAAGCTAAACTAGATACAGCGCGCGCCGTGTACGGACCAAATCCAGGAAGATCCAAAAGCTGTTGATAACTTTGCGGAAAAGTCTGACCGTTCGCAGCCATATCCGAAATTAATAAAGCGGCTTTATGTAAATTTCGGGCCCGCGAATAATATCCGAGCCCTGCCCACATCACGTAAACATCTTCGATCGTAGCGTTGGCTAAATCAGAAACGGTTGGAAAGCGTTTCAAAAATTTTTCAAAATACGGAATGACAGCTGTCACGGTTGTTTGTTGCAGCATGACTTCAGAAATCCAAATGCGGTAAGCGTCTTTTTTTTCGCCGTTTTGGCTGCGCCAAGGCAGCGGGCGTTTGTTTTCTGTGTACCACTGAATCAAAAGTTTTTGATCGTTTTTAACATTTTGATTTTTAAGAAAAACTGATTGCATACACCAGAAAATGCCAGATAATTCATATGATGAATACAAAAAAAAATACAAAGCAAAATACACAGAAAAATAAATTTGTTCCCATAAGTGGCCGGGAATTTCCAAGGTTTTCAGCGATTAAAACTTTCTTTAGATTGCCTATTGCCGAGATCACAGAGAATTTCGATGTCGCACTTTTTGGAACACCTTACGACGGCGGAGTCTCGTACAGACCGGGTGCGCGCTTCGCCCCCACACTGGTCAGAGAGTGTTCAAGTTTGGGTCGTGGATTTCATATGACCAAAGCTGTCAGTCTGTTTGAAAAAATGCAGGTTGCAGATATTGGTGATTGCCCGATCGTTCCCATTGACCAGGCGCAGACCTATGAAAAAATTGAAAATTTTGCCGCACAAATTTTAAAATCAAAAAAGAAATTTATTTCAGTCGGCGGTGACCATTCAACAACATTACCGTTGTTGCGTGCTTTGAATAAAAAATTTGGAAAATTAAATTTTATTCATTTCGATGCGCACTTGGACACATATCCTGCAGCATGGGGTTGTGAATATCATCATGGTGCTTTTGCTAGACACGCTGTCGAAGAAGGCTTGGTGGATTCAAAAAACATGATCCAAATCGGAATTCGTGGGCCACTTGCGGCCAAAGCAGATTTGGATTTTATTAAAAAACATAAGATCACAGTTTTAGATATGGATTTTATCAAACAAAATACCATCCAAAAAATGACTGAAAGAATTTCTTCATTAACAAAAAAAATGAAGGGTCCCACGTTCATCAGTTTTGACATCGATTGTTTAGATCCAGCCTATGCGCCAGGTACAGGGACTCCTGTTCCAGGTGGGATGACGACCTATGAATCGCAACAAATTCTGCGCGCGTTGAATATTGAAAATTTAGTAGGTGCTGATATTGTCGAAGTATCACCTGCATATGACCAGTCGCAAATTACGGGTTTAGCTGCAGTCGATGTGATGTTTGAAATGTTGACAATAATGTCTGAACAAAAAAAATAGGCCGAAAAATATGAAAAAAGAAACAGCAATTTTTGCAGCAGGGTGTTTTTGGGGCGTCGAAGAATTAATTCGAAAAATCGACGGCATTATTGAAACACAAGTCGGCTACTGCGGTGATGATGCAAACTCTGCATTATATACCAAGGTCAAAACGGGCGAAACAAAACATGCCGAAGCCGTTCAAGTTATTTTTGATTCGGACAAGATAACCTATGAACAAATATTGGAACATTTTTTTAAACTGCATGACCCGACAACATTGAATCAGCAGGGAAATGATGTGGGATCTCAATATCGCTCTGCAATTTTTTATCTAAATGATGCACAGAAAAATTCAGCCGAAAAAATTAAAGCAAATGTTGAAAATTCAAAAAAATGGAAAAAGACGATCGTGACTGCAATTGTTCCAGCGACCGAATTTTTCAACGCTGAAGATTATCACCAAGATTATTTGCAAAAAAATCCGAACGGTTACACCTGCCATTACTGGCGCGAATAGGCTTTCGAGATTTTAATTAGAGCCTATTTATATTGTTCTAAATCGAGATTGTTTTTAATTAACCCAGACAAAGCCATTTCGGCCATTGCGGTCATCATTTTCATTTGATCTAAGCGGTCTGAATTTAAATCGAATTTATCTTTTGATTTTTGCTCTAACTGTTCAACCAGATCTTGTGATTTTAAAATTGAATTCAGCATCATCGTTTCGCGTTGTTTTAAAACATTGGAAATAACTGTTTGCACATCTGTATTCGGCACTAAAAACATTTTGCGACGGTCGCCTTTGTCTAAAATCTGTATAACATCATATTTTAAAAGATCTTTGATGGCTAATGAAACCAAAGCCTTTGAAACGTCTAAACGTTTTACTAATGTGGTTGCATCGATTGGATTTTTAGCCAGCCACACGTGGGCCCAAATCATCCCGTGAATTTTTTTAAAACCCCAATATTGAATAAACGAACCCAGCTGGTCGACAAGCGTTTCGATTTCATCAGGGACATAAAGTCTGCGAGTTTTTTGATCCGGCATGAGTGCAATTTAGTTCAATTTTTTGTAAACTTCAACTTTTTCTGCTATTTACCACGAATATAGTTAAAAAAAGCAATAACACCCAGAAAAAATGCCAATGAATATCCGATAAAACTGACGGCTGGCATACCTGCAAATAGCCAATCAGAATGCGCTGAATAGACCATCGAGCTTGCAATAATCAAAGCCGCAATGATGATACCCAAAAATAATAAATTAAACGAATCAGCAACGGTTTTGCGAAGCTCTGTCAGTCCTTCGATGCGGACTTGTGAATGATAATCAGGAGAATTTAATTTTCTGAACATCAGATTTAATTGTCTGGGCAGTGCATTTAAAAAATTTTTTGATTCTCGAAATAACAGACCGGCTTCGTTCGCCAATTTCATAGGTTGAAAAAAATTTTGCGCGACATCGCCAACTTGTGATAACGTAAATGCCAAGAAATCAAAATCTTTTTGAATTTTTTGACCTAAGCCTTCAATTGAAATAATCGATTTAAAAAACAGCATCAATTCTGTCGGAACACTTAATCCGTGTGACGCTGCAATGCTGGATGACGACATTAAAATTTTACCAACGTTCACGTTTTTCAGTGTTAATCCGTAATAGGGTGCAATCACTGATTGTAAATCTTTAGCAAATAAATCGACGTTCACGTCCTCTGAAAACGGCGCAAGGTCCACGTATTCATAGGCCAAACGCAAATAATCTTCTTTGGATAACGCCAAAAGCATATTAACAATCGATGATTGTGTTTTTGAATTCAACCTTCCGACGACACCAAAATCAATCAGACCAATTTTATTTTGCGGAAATACAAAAAAATTGCCAGCATGCAAATCGCCATGAAAAAAACCGTCAACGAAAACCATTTTCAAATATGCACGCAGACCTAATTTAATAATTTCTTCGGGGTTACTTTCGGATTGTTTGAGTGAATC
>JAYTMM010000134.1:0-19399 GCA_043728555.1 Pseudobdellovibrionaceae bacterium | reverse complement strand
GATAAGATGGCCGCAATTCCACAATCCGCAGCCAATTTCAAATCAGCTTCGAAAGTTTTTGGATATTTTTCAAGGTCTGCTGGATTGTTAAATTGAGTTGGATTCACATAAATGCTTAGGATTGAATTTTTATTTTCTGAAACTGATCGGCGTAGCAGCGTCGCATGGCCTTCGTGCAAAGCGCCCATTGTGGGAACAAAACCAACTGTGCCAGATAAGTTTTTTCTAAAATGACGAAATTCTGAAACTGATTCAAAAACTTTGATATTATTCATAGCTGTGCTCTTTGGTTGGAAAGTTCTGATTTTGAACATCTGTAACATAATCATTCAATGATTTTTTAATTTCAGAATTTAACTCAGAATACTTTTTTAAAAATTTTGGGTTGAATTCAGAATTCATTCCCAACATGTCTTGCAGAACTAAAACCTGACCGCCGCAATCAGCACCTGCGCCAATACCAATTGTAGGTACTTTTAACTGCGCAGATATTTTTTTTGCCAATGCTGCTGGAACACATTCCAGTACTAATGAAAAACATCCGGCCTGTTCTAATAATAAGGATTCATTTAAAATTTCTTCGGCACCTTGATCGCTGCGGCCTTGAATTTTCGGTCCGCCCAATTGGTGAATCGATTGCGGCGTTAAACCCAAATGACCCATCACTGGTATTCCTGAATCAACAATGTGACGAATTAATTTTTCATGCCCTTTGCAGCTTTCGATTTTAATTGCGTTTGCACCTGCGGCCATCAAGCTGCCCACTGCATCCATCGCACATTTTAATCCTTTGCGGGTCGCTAAAAACGGCATATCGGCGACAATAAATTTCGAAGTTCCTTTGCGAACAGCTTTTGTGTGTAAAGCCATCATCGGCACAGTTGCAGTCAAAGTATTTGGGTGACCGTGAATGACTTGTGCGACTGAATCGCCAATTAAAATTGTATCGACAGCTGTCTGATCAATCAATTTTGCGAATGAATAATCATAACATGTGATCATCGTTATTTTTTCGGATTTATTTTTTTTAGATTGAAATTCAAGAATATTTTTCATTTTAAAAACTCCGTTTGAAATTGCGAATAGATATTTTTTAAAGGCTGTGGTAATGCCGATATATTTTTTTCAATTGTCAGTAAATCACGACGCACAAAAGGACCTGTCAGCGCGTCAGATCCTTCAGAAATAAAATTTTGTGTGATTTGTTGCAAATAAATTTCAAATGCAGAAAACGGAATATTTTTTTCGGTACAAATTTTTGAAACTTCAGACCACAGCATTTGCGGGAAATTTCCAGCCACAACGCAAAGGGCGTGATACAAAGGTTTATCCGTAGCCGATAATTGAAAATACGAATTTTCGAAAGCAGGCATTGCCTCAGCTAAGTTTTCAAAACCTGTAATAGCAAACTGAATTTTTGAATACACATCATCTGAATAAATATTTTCAGAAAATGTCATTAACGGATGCGCACATAAAATGCGGTCATCATGCAGGGCTCCCGAAAAATGAACAGTCGTTAAATCAAAACCTAGCAAATATTTTTCATAAAATGAAACAATCGCTGAATCTGATATAGCCAGCCAAACGATATTGGCCTGTTGAATAAAAGTTTTAATCAGATGCGGGTCTTGATTGCGATCCCAGTTTAAAATTTTAAGTTTTATTTCAGAGTTGTTTTTTTGTATGCTGACCCAGTGATTTAGGTGCATAGCTAATCTGCCAGAGCCAACAATTAAAATTGTTTGAACATTCGTCATAATTTCCTTCGGTACCTGTCGATTATCGTACTTTCGATCAAGTCCATATTTGCAAATAGAGCCTGCGCTCTATTTGTGCCAAATTACCACTTTTTAAAATAAAAGCAATAGGGTAGTCTGGACACTTAAGGAACGATAAAATATGAAATTAAAAACCATTCTTTACGCCTCAGTTGTGTTTATTTTCGCTTTGGGGATATTAATTTATTCGCAACTGGGCAGTGCCCAAAAAACTGTGCCCAAAGTTAAGCTCAGCTATTTTGAAAATACGGATCAATTTGCAGAAGCCATCGAAAACCGCTTACAGCAAGAAATCTTGAACGAAAAATCATTTTGGTTTGGTATTGAACCCGAAAAACAAAATCATCTGTTTTTGGCCATATCATTAAAAAAACAAATCGAAAAACAAAACGGAAAATTTGATTTTATTTTTGTCGACCAAGAATTAAGTTTAAAACCCGAACAGCTTTCTGAAATTTCAACAGCTGAACAAGTTTTAGTTCGCGACGAATGGCCAAAGCTGGCCGAACGTATCGACAGCCTAAATGATAAAAAATATTTTCTGATTACGGCTGCAATTTATTCAACATCATTTTTGCATGGCAACCCTATTCACAAAATCAAAGAAAAAATTCAAAAAAATATCATGACATTTTCATCGGGTCATTTTTCTAGCGACGTCCGCGACGAAGACAACGGCGTTTTCCGCTGCAGCACCGAAGACAAAGAAGGTCTATCAGCTTGGGGCTGTGCCGTCGTCAATAAATCGCGCGCCATTCGCAAAAGGTTGAATCCAGAAAAAAAATCCATCACGGGGTTGATGGATTTGTCGGGTGAAAAAGATTATATGATTTTATTGCGGTAAGAAGAATAAATTTTGTGGAATCCAAAAAACGAATCTTCGATCCGTGTAATTATAAATGCTCTGATCCAATCCCAGAATCAGAAAGCGCAGAATATGGCGCATGTGAATTTAAATTAAATAATCGCTTTATCAAATTCAGAACTGCAAAAATAACTCCGACAAAATTGGGTCAGTTCGTCGTGATCTGGAAACGAATTGGGCGTGGTCCGATTCAACCATTTGATCAATCCGATAAAATTAGTTTTGTGATTGTATGTGTTCAAGACAAAAATTATTTCGGACAATTTATTTTTCCACAAAGTGAAATGCTGAAGCAAAATATTTTCTCTAAAAATAATACGGGTGGTAAACGTGCGATTCGAGTTTATCCGCCGTGGATTAAAACTGAAAGTGCTCAAGCAAAAAAAACTCAAACTTGGCAGCTTGAGTTTTTTTTAGATCTATTGAATGTTAAAAAAATTGATTTAGATCGAGCTAAAAAATTATTATCAGTCTAGATAAAATCTAAACCTCGTGACTCAACGGTCGTCTTGGCGCTCTAAAATAAGTTCTTGGTGACAAAGAAAAAATGTTTTCAACTTTGCTCATGTAAATACATGCGTAGCGTTCCATTTGATAGGCGAAATAACTTTCTTCGTTTCCGGCGCGCATCAGTTGGCCCCAATTCGGATTGTATAGGGCCTGCTGTTTTTTGATCAACTGACTGATTTGTGTGTCGATAGCTGTGATGTCGTCTTGTAATTGATCGATGCGTTTTTCGTCGATTTTAATTTTATCAATACGCTTTGTCATCAGATCAGTTAATTCATCTTCCATCGGTTCTTTTTTTGTCATCAAAGATTCGATTTCGTCTGTCATAGGTTCAGCTTTTTTATTTTGCTGAATTTCTTGTTCGAGTTCTTCGATGATCATTCCTGTGCGCCAGTTACAGTCTTTTTTCAGTCGTAAAATATCACCGTAGATATGATCGCCGACGTATAAAATATCGTCTCCATCCAGACCCAAATCTGCTGTAAATTTTCGTGCGTTACCGCCTTGGTAAACTCCGCGAGTTAATTTTTCATCCATGTTTGTCATCGTGCCAGTGATTGGATCGACTTTTAAAAAACGTAAATCGTCATAGAAAAATTTCGGTTTTTGTGCGAACGCGATCACAATTTCAAACAAATCGACCCACGAATTATGTTCTTTCAGAAATGGATTAATCGCAAAATCCATTAATAATTTTGTGTAATGAAATTCTGAATTTGTCAGAACAAAAATTTTCTTACCATGTTTTTTAAATTTTTCTAAAGCATGAACAACGGCTTCGTCTTTGATGATGTAATGACTTAAATTTTCACGAACTGCATTTTTTAATGATCCGTCACGATGAGCGACATCTAAAGCGTCTAAAACATCATCGGCCATTTGTGCGTAATCGGGTAATTTCAAACTGGCATCTGAATCTTTTAATTCAACCAATTGTGAATAGGCGTGTGCCAGTGAATATGAAAAACTGGTATCGACAGCTAAATAATCAGATTTACTCAAATCAATATATGTCGACCTGTAAACTTTTTGGTGAATTTTGTAATCCAGTGGTTTTAATCCATGAAAACTATTTCGGATGGCTGTGTAGCGATTTAGTTTCAGCAAGTTTCCTTTTTGGCGATCGACAACTAGGCCACGCAAAGCAAAATCAAAATCAAACTGCATTTTTTTAATTTGTTCTGGATAATTTTTTCCAGCGACCAGTTTTTCCATAATTTTGCTATGTGAAAGTCGTTCAAAATTTTCAGTGTTGTAACGAATCAATGTGTGATCCATGTCTAGACCGATATATTTTATTTTTTTAAGATTTAAGGTCCGATTAACGAAAACTTGGCTTTGAGGCATAATAGAACTTTCTGTGTGGTATTAATTTTTTTAAAATTATTTTGTGATAGGTAATTGTTGATGATTCCATGCCAGCATTCCGCCGCGCATGTTGTAAACTTCTGTGAATCCTTTTGATAGCGCAAAAGCCGCAGCTTGCGCAGACCTGCCGCCAGATCTGCAAATAAAAACAATGGTTTCGTTTTTTGGTAATGAATCAATTTTTTCAGGTATTGTATTTAACACAATTAATTCTGCAGCGGATGCATGGCCCAGTTCGCCGATGTATTCGTCAGTTTCACGCACATCAATTAATTTTAATTGTGCAGCGTTTTCTAAAATTTCTGCGGGTTCAACATCAATGACATTGGGAAAATGTGGATTTGTGGTGGTTTGTTTAAATTTGTAGCTCATAGGTGTTATAATCTATCGTAAATCAAAGACTGACAGCAACAAGTTTATCTTTTTTTGACTGTTTTTTTGCACATAACGTCCTAACACGGCTATGCTTGGTGTTGTGGAATTCACATTATCAACTGAACAACAAACAGCGTTAGAACTTTTGCAATCTGGCGACAATATTTTTTTAACCGGCGGAGCGGGTTCTGGGAAAAGTTTTGTCGTTCGTGAATTTATGAAAAATATGGATTCAAAAATTTTACCAATTTTGGCCAGCACCGGAGCTGCGGCGGTTCTTTTGGGTGGCCGAACTTTTCACAGTTTTTTTGGTCTTGGTATTATGGAAGGCGGCGCAGAGGCCACTTTTGCTAGATCATCAAAAGACGCAAAACTTTTAAATCGAATTAAAAAAGTCGAAGGCGTTATTATTGATGAAATTTCAATGATCCCTGGCGATGCGCTGATGGTTGCAGAAAAATTATCACAAATTGCCCGTGCATCGACATTACCGTGGGGCGGAATGCGATTAATCGCTGTCGGTGATTTCGGCCAATTGCCGCCGGTAGCTCGATTTGGTCAAAAACGTGATTGGTGTTTTTTAAATTCAGTTTGGGATAAAACAAATTTTATAACGTGTGAATTAAAACATAATCAGCGTGTTCAAGAAACTGAATTTCTAGATATTTTACAAGAGGTCCGTAACGGAAAAATTTCAAATCGTGTGCAAGAGTTTCTAAATGAACACACAAAGCCCCACGACGAAGATCATCCTGGTACCAGATTGTTTCCGCGCCGCGAACAATCTGAATTGTACAATCAAAAAAAATTAAATGAAATTAACGAAGACGAACACGTTATTGATTCAATTTATTTAGGCGATGAAAAATTTATTTTAAATTTGAAAAAAACAGCTCCAGTTGTCGAACAGTTGAAAATTAAAATCGGATGCCGAGTTCTGTTTTTAAAAAATGATCCGCAAAAACGCTGGGTCAATGGGACGCGCGGTACAGTCACTGATTACGCGCCCGATTCGATCACCATTCGCAAAGATTATTTAGGTCGTTCAAATTCAAAATTAGGCCGCGAAGTCACTGTCGAAAAATTTCAATTTTCAATGTTAGATGCCGATGGCAACGTCAAAGCCAGTGTCATTCAATTTCCTTTAGCGTTGGCTTATGCGACGACAATTCATAAATCGCAGGGTGCAACATTGGATGAATTATGGTGTGATCTGGGTGCCCTATGGGAGCCGGGTCAGGCCTATGTCGCGCTGTCGCGATTACGTGATTCAAAGGGTTTGCACATTGTGCGCTGGAACGCAAAATCATTCATTGTTGACCCGCATGTCGAGAAATTTTATAAATCACTCATATAAAAGAGGTGCCCATGAACAACTTATCTATCAAATGGTCCGAAGCAAAAATCACAGAACAAAATCCGTGCGGCTTGTACGGCGTTGATTTTATTGAGTATGCTGGCGCAGACGCTTTGCATTTTGAAAAACTATTTTCAAAAATGGGATTTTCAGAAGTTGCTAAAATTGAAAATAAAAACATTAAATTATTTCGCCAAGGTGATATTAATTTTATTTTAAATTGCGAACCCAACGCATTCGCGATGAATTTTTCTAAATTACACGGACCTAGCGTATCGTCGACAGGCTTTCGAGTTGCTGATGCTGAAAAAGCTTTTGCTGCAGCTGTCGCGCGCGGGGCCAAAGCGTTTGATGGCAATTCAGAATCACGCGGAGCAACGCCGTTTCTGGCGATCTATGGTATCGGGGATTCATTGATTTATTTTATTGATGAAAAAAATCATAAAAATTTATATTCAGATATATTTAAGTTAAAAGATTATTCTGCAATGCCAGTTGGGTTAGGATTGCAAATCGTCGATCATTTTACAAATAATGTTCCAGTCGGCGAAATGCAAAAATGGTGTGATTTTTATTCGAAGGTTTTAAATTTTCGTGAAGCTCGATATTTTGATATCAAAGGCAAATCGACAGGTTTGATTTCAAAAGTGATGCGTTCGCCGTGTTCAAAGTTTTCTGTGCCGATCAATGAGCCCACGGATTCAAAATCGCAAATTCAAGAATACCTTGAAGAATACAAAGGTTCAGGCATTCAGCATATTGCTTTAACGACTTTAAATATTGTACCGACGCTTGAAAAATTAAAATCAAACGAAGTTCTTTTCTTAAATCCTCCGCCGCCCACATATTACAAAATGTTAAAAGACCGCATGCCGCAAATTTCTGAGGATTTAAATCTTTTAGAAAAAAATGCAATTTTGGTTGATGGTGATCACGATGGGTACTTGCTGCAAATTTTTTCAAAGAACGTGATCGGCCCCGTATTTTTTGAAGTCATTCAGCGCAAAGGTCACGACGGTTTTGGCGAAGGTAATTTTCAGGCGCTGTTCGATGCCATCGAAGCTGATCAGCGTGACAGAGGATATTTATAATGCATCAATATTCACAAGGTAAAAATCATACTCAAGGCCATAAGGCGATCCCAGAGGGCCAATTCGAAGAAGAACAAGGTCGTAAAGGTTTTTTTGGTCCGGTATCACATTTATTAAAAGCCAAAGCACCAACACGTTGGACAAATATCGAGGGCCCACTGAAGCCACATTTATTTGACCTTGTGAATATGAAATATCAAACCTGCGCGTGGCACCGATTATTGTATAACGAAGACGTTGTGATTTATTCAACATGGAACGAAACGACTGATTTATTTGCCAAAGAAAATAAATTGTCTGCATTAAGAAACGTCGAAGGTGAAACTCTTTATTTTTGCCATACTGGTTCAGGAAAAATTTTAACAGAGTACGGGCTATTAAAATTTAAAACCGGCAGTTATATTAATATTCCAAAATCTTTGCAGCATACTTTTATTTACGAAGAGAAAACTCAGTTTTTAATTATCGAATCAAAAACTGGATTGTACCGTGAACCTGATCGCGGCATGGTTGGACGAAATGCATTTTATGATTTGGCCGCATTAGGAAAACCCAATTTAGAAGACCAAGATAAATTCAAAAAAGAAAAAAATCTAAGCTGTTTACAAATTTTGGTTCGCAGCAATGGTGCGACAACAACATTCAGTTATGATGATTGTGTTTATGACACAGTTTCATGGAAGGGTGATTATTTTCCGTTTACGTTGCATGTTGACGATATGATGCCAATGATGAGTCATCGTGTTCATTTGCCACCATCTGCACACACAACATTTGCCGCCAATGGTTTTGTTGTATGTACGTTTTTACCTCGATTAATTGAAACTGATGCGGATGCTTTAAAAGTTCCATTTTTTCATCAGAACATTGATTACGATGAAGTTTTATTTTATCACGCAGGGAATTTTTTTAGCCGAGATAATTTGCATTCGAATATGATGTCATTACATCCAGCAGGGTTTCCACATGGGCCACATCCGAAGGCTTTTGCGGCACAAGGCACAAAGACATTTACAGATGAAGTTGCTGTGATGATTGATTCGGTGAAGCCACTAAAGATTGATACTGGATTTGAAGATGTTGAACTGAAAGATTACTGGAAATCTTGGCAGAAAAAATAATTCTCTGCCAAGGTTTTTTTACTAGCGATAATTTAGAACTGAATATTATTATTATTTAAAGCACTCAGCTTTGATTTGCTTCACAGCTTCAACAGATTGCATAAAGTGACCTAAAACATAATCGGCATTTACAGCAACTGGTTCAGAATTAAATTTTTCACAATTTACAATAATGTCAGCTTGTAATTGCAAAGCTGTCGTTAATGGCAAACATGTTTTTTTTTCGAAATTAAATGCTGTTAAAATTGTATTCAATTCAACAGTTGATTGATTTAAACCTGCAGTGATTCGGCACATGCGATCCCACTGTGTAGTCACATCCATTTTTTCATGTTGATATAAACGCACTTTTTCTAAATTGTCGTTCATGCCATCAACAATTAGTAATAAAGCTTCACCAAATTTTGTGAAATCAAAAAAATCTAAAAGGCCAGCATTGGCATTCAAAGATACAGTTAATAAGAATGCTAAAGTCATTTTTTTCATCGAGAACCCCTTTGGTTACATGTTCAATTTGTGTGTTGAACAGTTACCGAAGGCAAGCGGCAGGATCAAGGCTAAAATCCACAAATCCTAATTTAAAGGCCCCAAATACTGTTCGATGTGCTTGACGGCGTCCTTATTGTTTCTGGCTGGAAAAATTTCAGGGCCTGCGCGAAGAATTGGTTCATATGTATAATTTGAAATCCATGTTTTCCCGTCGGTTCCCTTGGAAAAATCCAGATACAAAACAGCCGAAGCTTTGCGGTCAATGTCCTTCTGGTAGGCCGAAAAATTACCTAGTGAATACGCGATAAAAGTTTCTCGGTTATCTTTGGTTATGTATTTTTCAACAGGTTGCAAAACATGTGGGTGTGAACCCATCACTACAGTGGCGCCAGCTTCTAAAAATAATTCGGCATGTTTTTTTTGTTCGGAATTAAATTCGTGTTTGTATTCAGTTCCCCAATGAGGAGCGATGATGATTAAATCGATATCTTTTCTGGATTTTAATTGAGCTATCAAATCAGTGATTTGCTTGGCTTGATCATAGCACAGTAAAATTTGTGAATATTTATCTTTATAACCATTTAAAAATTCAGCGCATGAAATCCAAGCGACATTGAAATTTTTGATTTGTGTAATTTTGAAAAACGAATCTGTTGAATTTTTTTTTCGGGTTCCAACAAAAGCCATTTTCTTTTCATTCATTGCATCAATAGTGCTGTCGATACCGATCGATCCACGATCAAAAGTGTGATTATTCGCTGTTGAAACAATATCGATACCTGATTTTTTCAGATCATCAATTAATCGCGGGTGATAATTAAATAAAAAATTTGTTCCTGAATAAACAATCTTATCATAAGTGAATCCAACGTCTCCGACATTTTGGACAGAATTGTTAATTCCCATGGCGGTAGGGCCTTCCAGATTTCCGTAGGAATAATCGGCTTTGTCAAAAAAAGGAATAATTTTCGGCCAAATTTGCGAGAAATCTTTGGATTTACTATCGATCACTTTTTGATAAAGGACATCATGAATTATTATATCACCAATAAATGAAATTCGAATTGTTTCAGATGTTGGTTTTCGATTTAAACCAAACTTCAGATCAGTTGTTTCAGCAAACACTGTCGTAGTTGCGCATAATAAAATTAAAAATGTCTTCATCGTTACAGTATAGCTAATCAATCAGCTATTTACAGATCTAGTCTAGTTTTCTGTAGTTTGTCATGTCATAAAAAATTTAAATACTATCAGTACCATATTTGGTACGATGATTTTATGAAAATTTTCAATCTTGCTTTTATTTTTATATGTATCGCCAGCCTTAATTCGTGGTCATTGCCACAAAATTACCGTGCCGATGTCTTTGATTCGAATTTTAAATCAGAAAATCCAGATTTTAAATTTGATTTGTCCGAGGTCAAAATTGACAAGACTTTAAAAATAACCGGAGTCTTTAAAAAAGACAATGATATTAAAATGTTAGAAGAAGCTGTCATTGACGAAAGTTCTGCTGAAATCCTCAGTTACAGAATTGAACAAAAGCAAACGGGTGAATCAGGTTTTGTCGAAATCAAAGATAAAAAAATTAAATTTAAATTTACAGCCAATGATAAATCAGAAAAAACTGCGGAAATAGATCTGCCGGAACGGCTTGTGGCTCCGGCTAATTTTGATCGTTGGTTGCAGAAAAATTTTTCTGTGATCAAAGATAAAAAGTCCTTAGTTTTTGATTTTTTGGTTTGGGATAAGCTGGACACCTTTAAATTTAAAATCAAATACTTAGGTGAAGTTGATTTGAACGGTAAAAAAGCTCATCAATTTAAAATGAATATTGATAATGTATTTCTAGCGGCAATCGTTGATCCGATTCTGATTTGGTATAATTTAGACATGACACAAATTCAGCAGTACCAAGGTCGAGTCGCTGTCAAGCTGGGCGAACGTCCAAACTTAAAAAATTTAGATGCCGTAGTTAAGTATTTTCACTAGCTTGCGGCGTTGCAAAAATTGACTGGACCTGTCTAAGACAACCACTTTTACAAATATGTGTTATACTGATTTCAGATATGAATGAAGACTCCAGTCGGGTGCCTGAAAAGCACGGGCTTAAAAATGAATGGTCACTATTGGTTCACAGTTTTATAGAAAGCTCTGATCAAGAAAAAGAAACTGTTCTGCAAAAAATTCACAAATCAGGTTTAACAAAATCTGATTTAAAAAATCATGCTAAAAGTTTTAGTCTAGCTCGTAAAAATTTGAATTTACGTATTGAAAAAATCAAATCAGAAATCGATCGTCTAAGCTCGGTCACGATCAATTTAGAACTGGTTGGATCAGATACTGAATCAGTTCAGCAGCAAATTGACATGCTGAACTCTGAAGGTGAAAATTTATCTTTGGAAGTTTCGTATATTGAGAAAAAAATTAAAAAAATCCGCGAAATCGAAGACGTTATGACTTCGTTAAATCATTCAGCTCTTTAAGTTTTCTGCGACTTTGCTGTAAAACGATTTCCAAAATTCGAAATTCTTTCACAGACGGTGCATTTTGTAAAAGCATGCGCCTAAGAACAGTAAAGACATTCATTTTTCTTTGATCCAGTTTAAACCCCATTTCAAGCAACCACATTTTCAGCGATTCATCCGGAAAAACATCGGTCGGTTTTTTTTGTTGAGCTTTTAATTTCTGTTGTCCATCTAGTTTGGTTTTTTCACCGCCAAACACCGATCTGTAAATATGCATCGCAAGCAACGTTGCTTGAGCTAAATTCAAACTTGAATTATCGCCGTAGGTCGGAATCGAGCAGCAAAAATTTGCGTATTGAATGTCGTCCGCGCTTAGGCCCCAGTCTTCGGGTCCGAATAAAATATGAATTACAAATGGAGAATCTGATTTTTTTTTCAACTCTTGTGATGTATTTTTAAACTCAGTCAGCGTTGTCGCAAAATCTTGAACTTGTCGTCCGCGACCGTCGCGCGCAGTGGTTGCGATCTGTAGCCCGCGCGGTTCGTTTTTATAAAATTCGTCCCAATTGTCATAAATAATTTTATTTTCAAAAGCATACTGCCCTGTGGCTGCAGCTTTGTTGGCCTCGATTGTAAATTCGCATTGTGGACCAACAAGAATCAATCGACTGAATCCCATATTCGCCATAGCTCGCGATGTGGCGCCGACGTTACGTTCATAAACTGAGCGAACCAGAACAATTCGTAATTCAATATCGCGTATGATATTATTCATGGGCTAAATAAATTCCATCATCAATCACGTTTGATAAGTGAATATTTTTTTCTTTAATTAAATTTAAATGGTCTTTCAATTCTTGAATTAAACTTTTAGATAAATTATTTTTTACCGACAGTTCAAGCAACTCTGTAAACAGAAGCCATTCTTTTGAAAACAGATTTTCGTACGATTTAAAAAGTTCAAACAGATTGTTTTCAGTAGCCTCAGATTTTGTTCTTAGATCTCGGAGACTTTGATATGCGCCAAATAATTTTTTTTGATCATCAGTAAAAACAATTTCAGGAACTCTTTTGCTAACAAAATCGCTGGTCTCGCCGTATTTGATACGATCCGCGGGGCCACCAAAAACAGACGTTACGCTATTTCCAGTAACAACATCAAAATCGCCCCATTCGGGTTGAAAATAAATTTGATTTTGATACGTCGCTGTTGCATTTGTGAAACGATAAATTTTTTGCTTATTAGGCTGAATGAAAATATTTTTTAAAATTCCGCGAATTTCAAAACCCGAATCATAATTGATTGTGACAGATTCACCAATGGCTTCGGTGTTTGTTACAAATTTTCCAATTGGTGAACTGTATCCGTGCGCATGATAGTATTTATCCTGCCCTAATATTTCTGAATCATTCATGCAAATTTGCGTGGGGCCATTGAATTTAATAAAAATAATATTGTTATTGGAATCTAAAATATATTCGGTACAAACGCCGCTGATTTGAAAACCTGAATCCAGCCGTGCTGTATTTACAGATTTAGCTTGAATGGCTTTATCCAAACCCAGTTTACCACCGATTTTATACGCCATCATTTCAGAAAACTGGTTTAAAACATTTACTAAGGTTTTAAAATCTGGTGTCACAAATAATTGTGGTTGTGGCTCTGTGATGTCGTAACCTTGCTGGATACAATCAATTGTTAATGGGATTTTTCTGACTTTTTCTGATAAGCACCATTTTGATTCACCCACAGACGATAATAATCCGGCACCAAATATTTTAGGGTTTTCGATATCACCAATTAATCCGTATTCGGCTGTCCACCAGTTCATGCGTGACAATTGCGAAGCTTCAGAAACATGAGTCATTGATTTTGAAACAGTAGCCAAATTATTTTCAGATTTCAAAATTTCGTCAGATGTTGAATTAGGATTTTCTTTCAGATCAGATAATTCACGAATGGCTTCGTACAGATTCAAATCTTCTTTGCTGATAATCGATTTTTTTGCGATCTGTGAATACTGTCGTAGATAATCGGCATATTCGGGGTCAACCAATATCGGTGCATGGCCTGCGGCTTCGTGTACAATATCTGGAGCTGGAGTATACAATAAATGGTCGATCGTTCTCATATCAGAGGCAATGGGTAGAACACCGAGCGATTGTAATTCCATGAACGCTGCGGGTGGAATAAATCCACTGACGGGTAATGCGCGCCAACCAAATTTTTTAATTTTTTCACTGATATCAGAAATTTGCGGAATCGTTTCAACATCGATTCCCGTTTTTTCAAGCCCGTTTAAATAGCTTGTATGTCCGTGAATTGATAAAAACTTTTTTAATTGGCGCAAACAATATCGCCAAACGGCTTGATCCAGTGGAGTATAGCGCGAATAGTTTTGTTCAACGATATATTTTTTAAGATGTTCTGGTAAATTTTGTGTATGGTTTTCAAACATAGAAAATTACAGCCACGGGTCTGATTCAGATAAATAATTTTTCACATAATCATCAATCGCTTTTTCAAGCGGCCATTCAGGCTGACTTAAATTCTGAGAAAACCAATTTTTCATTTCAGCCTTGGTATAATATTGGTACTGATTTTTAATATCATCAGGAATTTCTAGCCAATTGATTTTTAAATCTTTATTCATTCCTGAAAATAAAGATTTCGCCATATCCAGCCAACTTCGGGCAGATCCATAACCCATATTATAAATACCACTTTTGGGTTTTTTCTGCATCAATTCATTCATCCAGCGAACAACATCTTTGACGTAAATAAAATCACGCAACTGTTCGCCGTCTTTGTATTGGGGATTATACGATTTGAATAAACCCAGTTCATTTTTTTCATGAATTTGATGATACGCTTTGTAAGCAACGCTGGCCATCGAACCTTTTTCATATTCGTTGGGGCCGAACACATTGAAAAATTTTAAAGCATACCAATTTGCAGGTTGAGCAGATTGTTTAACAGCCCAGCGATCCATAATTATTTTTGATTCGCCGTAAAGGTTTAACGGTTTTAATTTTTCTGAATCCGTCTGATCGTCGAAACCATTTTCGCCGGCTCCGTATGTGGCAGCACTTGAAGCATAGATTAGATTTTTCTGATACTGAGAGCACCACTCAAATAATCTTTGTGAATATTGAAAATTATTAGCATACAAAAAATCCCAATTTTTTTCAGTCGTGCTTGAACACGCACCCATGTGAATCACCCATGTGACTTTTTTCTGAATTTCAGGCTGAGCTAAAAAACTCCAAAGTTCTTGATGCAAAAAAAATTGTGAATACTGACGTTTCAATAATAAATTACGCTGATCCAGCCCAATGCTATCGACCGCAATAATATCCGTAATGCCAGCTTGGTTTAATTGCCAAACCATCGCGCTGCCAATAAATCCGTTTGCACCTGTAATGATAATCATGAGCCAAAGTATAGCCAATATAAACTCAGGTTCAAGACGCTTCACACCCCTGCATGACTTCTTTCCACCCCTGAAAAAACTTCGTATTTAGCCCTTCGAAACCACATAAAATCGTTTTGACACCAAAAATCAGTGGCCTCGGGCTTGCTCTATTTTGTCACTGGGAGCTGTTTGAATTTGAAAAAGAATTCTGAACAGATGTGAAAGATGAAGTCATGGGGCGTTCTGGTTACTATCGCTATGGGGTTTTTATTTGGCTTGGTCTTCGCTGGGATTGGTGGGATCTCGGCGGGGCTGCAAGCGTCCGCGACCAGTCAGAAATTACAAATCAATAAAATCGAAGAATACTGGGCTAAAGCAGATATTGAAAAATCTGATCTGACAAAATTAGTGAACGATAAAAATTGTCATTCATCAGAGAAATATTTTTTAGCGTGTATTAATTCAGTCATGGGCAGTTTGCAGAAAATCAATCAGCGACTGAGTTACTCTGGTGAAATTTTACCGTCTTCGGTCAGCACGCAAAATTTAGATAATTATAATGAAAAAGAAAATTTGACTCCGTTCATTCGAATCTATAACGAAAAATTAAATCAAAATTTTCATTTCGAACAAATTTTAGCAGATATGTTAGATCTGAATAAACAAATTCCTGAAAAATATTTATTTGCTTTGGGCATCAACGGATTTTTCTCTGTGTACCGTGATCCGCATACATATATTTTACCGATGAATTATTTTAACGAAGTCACGGCCAGCAGCGATCGTTCGCCTTATTTTGTGGGGCTATCTTTTGATAAAAAAAATGGTCGAACAACAATTCGTAAAGTATTTAAAAATTCAGATGCATTTAATGCGGGTCTTCGTCCGATGGATCAGATTATGACATTAAACGGTCAATCTATTGCTGATTTAAATTTATCAGAAATTTCGCAAGTTCTAAAAGATCGCACATTAAAATCATACACGTTTGTCATCGAACGCGAAGGCCAGCATTATGTTAAAAACTTACAACGGTCATATCGCATTCTTAATCAAGTTTATTCAGAAGTTATCGATGGTCCTAAAAAAATGGGTTTGATTCAAATTTCAAAATTTGCAAAAAACACGTGTGACGAAGTTAAATCAGATATCTTAAAAATGGCTGATCAGAATATTTCAGGTTTAGTTTTAGATTTGCGTGATAATCCGGGTGGTCAATTATCAGAAGCTGCGTGTTTGGCAGGTTTATTTTTGGGCGCGAACCGAAAAATTTATTCGGTGAAATATTTTGACGTTACAAAACCGATCGAAGTCGCATTAACAACGGCCGATCAAATTTATTCTGGGCCTGTGGCTGTATTAACATCGAATTCATCGGCCAGCGCTGCAGAGTTAATTTCTGGAGCATTCCAAGAATATCACCGCGCAGTGATTATCGGCGAAAGAACTTTTGGTAAAGGAACATTTCAAGAAGTTGACAGCTGGTTGGATAAAAAAAATATCGGTTTATTTAAAACGAAGGGTTTTTATTTATTACCAAGTAATGCTTCGACTCAGTTTTTTGGTGTCACGCCAGATATCGAAATGAATGACGGCAATGAAATCACCAGTGAAAGTTTAAATTATATGAACCCGATCAAACCCGAAGTATATAATTTAAAAGCCTCTATGAAATCAACTGACAAATTACCATTTTCATCGTGCTTACAGACGCAAACATTAGCTTCAACAAATGATGTATTTTTAGATAAAGCGATGCAAGTTTTATCATGTCAGGCTGTTACGACAGGGCTGGCAAATTTATTCAGTCCGAATGAATTTAACTAGATTACGGGACGAATTGCTTATTCGACCTTAACAATCGCAAACCCGCCGCCTAGGGTTTGCAAATTTGTTGTTTGTCCCTGATAAAGTCTAGCAATAATTAATTGTAATTTTCCTTCGTAAGCATAGCAGCGCAGATCGTATTTCAATTTTTGCGGGGTATTTTCAATCACGACGTCAATTTCTGCGGGCATCACATACTCTTGAGCAATAAACCCGGAACCATAAAAAGCATCAAATGTTTTTCGACTGATATTTGCGCCCTTATAGGCTTGTTTGCTGCCGAATGAATTTTTAGGTTTAAAAAATAATGTTTTTCGAATCGACCAGATGAAATCTTTGTCTTCAGTGCCTAGATCATAAATTTTTAGCAGGCTTTGCGGTTTTTCAACTTCAGTTTGTAAATTCCAATCGTGCATACGTTGTTTATCAGCCAGCAAAAAATATTCATACGGATGCGGAGACAATTGAATTTTATTTTCGTTGAACAATTTTTTAATCGACTGTGATTTTTCGTCGTCCAGAAAAAAATCAGTGTAACGATTATAAATTAAACCGTTCGCAGAAGCGGAATTAATTTCAGCGATATCTAAAATTTTCGTGTTCAAATTATTTTTTTTAAAAATTTCTTGGTAAATCAAAAATTCGATATACAAACGCTGTGTTTGTGGCTTTTCGTCCATGATTGCAATTTCATTTTCTGCAGCACCAGATAATTGTATTTCATTTTGAAACATTTGAACAAACTCATTTTCGGTAAAATGAGTTTCGGGTTTGTGCTTATGAAAATTGTATAGTTCCAAACCCAAGGCTAAAAATGCAGCGTTGGTGTTAATTTCGATCAATTTTGGCTGGCCTTGATCGTTGATATGAAAATCGTAACTTGTGCAAACTGCTGTGTTGTTGGGTTTTCGCAAATTTTTATTTTCATAATCTGCTGTTAAATTTTTTTCTGACCAAGAGCGCAGGTTTTGATAGCTGGTGATTTCGGTTTGCAGCTGTTCGAAGATATTTTTGGTTAATGTGACATGAAACGGCGACAGCAATTGTTCTGAAATTGTGGCATCAAGGATTGATTGTTCAATGGCAGGATATTTTTCATTTAAAAACTGAACAAAACTTGATTTCAAATTCATGTGACATTATTGTTGCCATATAAATGACGAACAGTAAAACAATAAAGCTTATAACTTGGAACGTGAATGGTATCAGGGCGTGCTTTGACAAGAATTTACCCGGCTTTGTTGAATCTGAAAAGCCCGATATTTTGTGTTTGCAAGAAACCAAAGCTCATATCGAACAAACGGAACCCGCAATTCAATCCTTGGGTTATAAAAATTATTTTTGGTCATCAGCAATTAAAAAAGGGTATTCAGGTACAGCGACATTTTCAAATTTGAAACCTTTTGATGTTTTTAAAGGTATTGATAAGGCTGAATATGATTCTGAAGGCCGTATTGTCTGGTCGCAATTTGAAAAATTTGATTTATATAATATTTATTTTCCAAACGGAGCCTCGGGCCAGCCACGACATCAGTTTAAACAAAATTTTTTAAAAGATTTATTTAGCCATCTGGATTTTGAAATTAAACGCGGCCGCGATATTATTGTAGTGGGTGATTACAATATCGCCCATTTAGAATTTGATGTTTACGCTCCAAAGGGTTTATCGACTGAATCTGGTTTTTTACCTGAAGAGCGAAAATGGATGACAGAATTTTTAAATTTAGGCTTTACAGATTGTTATCGCTATTTTCACCCGGAAGAAAAAAATATGTATTCGTGGTGGTCCTACAAAGACCAAGCGCGATTGAAAAACAATGGATGGCGTATTGATTATATTTGTGCGACTAAAAATTTAATTAAAAATTTAAAATCGTGTGAAATTTTAATGAATCAAGCGGGCTCAGATCATTGCCCTGTTGTTGCGGTATTTGAATTTTAAAATAATTCTAATGTTTGCGGGCTAATTCATCAGGCTACGTAATTAGGCCACATAATTGTACAAACAAATAAATTGGCAAAAACTGCCAGCCATCACAAAAATGTGCCAGATGCCGTGAAAATGTTTGTACTTTTCATCCAGTAAAAAAAAGATCACGCCAAATGTATATGCAAATCCACCTGCAGATAGCCACCACATACCTGCGGGGCTAAGCGATGCAATCAATGGTTTGATCGCAATCACAATCAACCAACCCATCACGACATATAAAATTAATGAATATCTGCGAGTTTTTTTGCCGATCAGTATTTCTTGCATGATTCCGATCACGGCGAGAAACCAAATGATTCCGAATAACGTCCAACCCCAAACGCCGCGCAAAGTGATTAGCGCAAATGGTGTATAGCTGCCAGCAATTAGTAAATAAATTGAAATATAATCGAGTTGTCTGAAAACATTTTTAAATTTCCCGACGGGCGCGCTATGATAAATTGTTGAAATTGAATACAGTAAAATTAATGTTGCACCGTAAATACTGAAGCCTACAATTTTCCAGACATCAGATTTTTCAACAGCCATGACAATCAAAAGACTGACGCCAATAATCGCAGAAATAACTCCGATTAAATGAGTTATGCTGTTAAATTTTTCGCCTTTATACATAGATGCTAGCCTCGATTTTTTCTAACGGATGCAATTTTTGTAATTTCTTTTTCTTCCAGCACGGATTTAAAATGTTTACGAAACATCATTTCACCCAGCGCAGATGATTTAACTGTCCACTTTTGG
>JAYTMM010000133.1:0-5730 GCA_043728555.1 Pseudobdellovibrionaceae bacterium | reverse complement strand
ACCAAGACCCAGCCAAATTTGACATCCGTTTTATCATTGAATAAAAAATAGCCGCCAACACACAAAATTAAAAAAGCCGTAATGACGAAAGGTAAAATCTTATTAATTTCATTGGCGCGAACTTTTTTTATTTGCTGCAGATCAATTGTTAACTGCTCGTCGCGCGCCATAAGCAATCCGCTGGACAAATTTTTTGCGGCCGGATTTGCAGTATCAGCCGTATTGGTTTGTGCTAGTTGCTGAAGCTCTGGTAATGAAGCGATAACATTGTCTTGTGCGGCCAAGGCTCGAATTTCATCGGCTAAATTTAAAGCTGGAATTTCGCCAGGTAGCGCAGGTAAATTTGCAGAATCGGTTTTTGGTGAAACTCGAACAACAGTTTCTGCATCCATTTTCACTGCATTTTTTTCGTCACGATCGACGGGATTTTCAAGTGATTCTAGAAGTACTTCATAAAATTCAATTTGTTTTGAAAATGGTCGCCAGTCGCCATCTGGATACGCAGAAATTTCTTCAAGTCCCGAACAGATTCCTTCAAGAATCATTTTACAAACTGCATCGGTTGAATATGGCCCTTTGATCTGTTCTGTTTCAGATTTAATCATCCACTGATCTGTAATTTCAGAGCTATTTTTAGATTTTGCCATTCGTATTTAGTATAAAAAAATACAGGCATGCTGTGTATGTTTAGATTAAAAATAGGTCCAAGTTATGACTAAAGTCTGCAGTTGGAACCAGCACAAGTTCCAACTTGGAACCTGAAACATCTTAAAGGTTCAATTAAAGTCGATAAAAACGAATAGGAACAAATTTTGATTGGCACATCGGTTGCTATGTAAAACGCATGATGAGATGGTTAGCAGTAGCATACATTGTTGTAGTTTTAGTAATTTCAGCAAAAGCCCGCGCCAATTCATCTGATGTTTTTTTAATTGATCATCAAGCAAACAGCGAAATTAAATAATTATCCAGGACCCCCTCCCAGATAATTTTTATCCCTTAACGTTTGTTTGATGAATCCAGATTTCTAAAACTTTGCTAGCAATAGCAACTTGTTTTATCAAGGCTTAGTTGTGGCCCCTCCTCAACTAAGCCTTAATTTTTTTAAAGACGAAATTTCAATAAAAATATAAATCAAAAATAAAAATTATAAAACGCGTTTTACTTTTGCGCCTAGTGATGAAAGTTTGCCTTCCAGATTTTCGTAACCGCGATCTAAATGATAAATTCGACCGACCAAAGTTTCGCCACGCGCTACAAGCCCTGCAAGTACCAACGATGCAGATGCGCGCAGATCTGTTGCCATGACAGGTGCAGCCGATAATCCACCGGGTTTTCCACGCACTACGGCCACTTGTATTTTTGGTGTGATGTCAGCACCTAAGCGCATTAATTCATTCACATGCATAAAGCGATTTTCAAAAACTGTTTCAGTAATCACGCTGGTTCCGTTGGCGACAGTCATTAGCGCCATAAACTGCGCTTGTAAATCGGTCGCAAATAACGGATGCGGAGCCGTCGTGATATCAACAGCATCAAATTTTGCTAGAGGGTGAACTCGTAATGAATCAAGACCAATATCAATTTTAAAACCGCTTTCGCGCATTTTGGAAACCAAACAATCTAAATCATGTGGCTGACATTTTTCTACTGTGACATCGCCACCAGTGATTGCTCCGGCAATTAATAAGGTGCCGGCCTCAATTCTGTCCGGAATAATTGAATGTCGGGCTGGAGTTAATTTTTCAACACCAATAATTTTAATAACACTGGTGCCTTGGCCAGTTATCCGCGCGCCCATTTTATTTAAATAATTTGCAAGGTCTACATTTTCAGGTTCTTTGGCGGCGTTTTCAATAATTGTTGTACCGTCTGCCAAAGTCGCTGCCATCATTAAATTTTGTGTACCGCCGACTGTGGTTTTTTCAAATAAAACAGTTGCGCCCTTAAGGCGTTTTGTTTTTTGATCCGCTTTGGCAAAAACATAACCATCGCGTAATTCAATTTCAGCGCCCAACGCCTTCATAGCATCCAGATGTAAATCAATCGGCCGTGTTCCGATAGCACAACCGCCGGGCAAAGAAACAATAGCCTCACCGTATTTTGCCAGCATCGGCCCCAAACACAAAATACTGGCGCGCATTTTTCGAACCAAATCATAATGCGCTTCGAAAGATTTTAATTTTGAAACGCGCACACGAAACGTGTGGCCGTCGCGCGAACTCTCACAGCCTAAGCTTTGCAAAAGTTCTGCGGTTGATTCGATGTCTTTTAAAAGGGGCACGTTGTCAAAAGTATGTTCGCCTTCGGCAAGCAACGTTGAAAATAAAATTGGAAGTGCTGCGTTTTTTGCACCGCTGGCAGAAACGCGACCGTTTAATATTGAGCCGCCCGTGACAAGTATTTTATCCATAAAAATTCCTTCAACTAAAAATAAAAATCTTAAGACTTAGAATTTAATTATTATCGTACGGCTTTTATGAAACGATCAAGTCCTGACAGGTCTTTTACAACAGAAATATTTTTGAACGCATTTAAATTTTGAAAATGAATTTGCATTTCCGCACCCTGATCAAGACCTATTTCAAACATCATTAAGCCGCCGTCAGTTAAATTATGTTTTGCCAGCTCAGACCAAGATTTTAAAAGTGAAAAACCACGGTCGTTAGCAAATAAGGCCATTTCGGGTTCAAAATCACGAACTGATTTTTGGACTCGAAAATCATTCACGTCGATATACGGCGGGTTTGAAACAATACAATCAAATTTTTCAAGTTTTAAAAAATCCACAGATTCAACGTCTGATTTAATCAATGTAACGCGATCATTTAAATTTAAAGCCTGTGCATTTTTTAAAAAAATATTTTGTGCGAGTTCAGATTTTTCGACAGCAATCAATTGTGCCGCGGGAATATTTTTTAATATTGAAAACCCTATGCAGCCCGTACCCGTGCCCAGATCAAGAATCGTTGGAGCTTCAATTTTTTCTTTTTTAACAAAATCTAAAACTTCGTCGATAATTATTTCAGTTTCAGGGCGCGGCACAAGAACGCCTTTTTCAACAAAAAAATTCAGCCCGTAAAAACCTTTTTCTTGGACAATATAAGCGACCGGCTCACCCAAAGATCTGCGCCTGACGAATTCACGGCAGGCTGTGATTTCGATTTCAGAAAGCGGCTGATCGAATTTTAAATAAAGACTCATGCGATCAATTTTTAAGGCGTGTGAAATTAGCAGTTCAGCATCAAGCCGTGCCGATTCAATTTTTTTATCTTTGAAAAACTGAATTGATTTATTTAAGACGTCGTTCAGCTGCATAATTTTTAATTTTGTGTGGCTTGGCGTTTTAAGGCTTCAGCTTGAAAGTGTGCGACCAATGGATCAATTAGATTCTCAAATTCGCCGCTCATGACTTGATCAAGTTGGTGAATCGTTAAACCAATTCTGTGATCAGTGATTCGTGTTTGTGGAAAATTATAGGTACGAATGCGTTCAGATCTGTCGCCGGTTCCGATTTGATCAAGGCGTGTGTCAGAGGCTTCTTTTTGGGCTTTGTTGTCTTCGATTTGTTGAAGTTTAGCGTGTAAAATTTGAAATGCACGTTCGCGATTTGAATGCTGAGATTTACCCTCTTGGCATTTCACATCGATACCTGTCGGCAAATGTACAACCCGAACGGCTGATTCTGTTCTGTTGACGGATTGTCCGCCCGAACCTTGTGAGCGCATTGTTTCAACGCGCACATCAGACATCGGAATTTTAATTTCGTTGATTTCGACTTCGGGAATAATTGCAACTGTGATTGTTGATGTGTGAACGCGTCCGGCCGATTCAGTTTTTGGCACTCGCTGCACACGATGAACGCCAGATTCATATTTTAATTTACTGAAAACAGATTCGCCAGAAATCGATGCGATAATTTCTTTGGCTCCGCCAACATTACCATCAGAGAACGAAAGTAATTCAATCTTCCAGCCTTGCTTGGCCGCATAGTGACTATAGCCACGAAACATTTCTTCTGCAAATAACGAGGCTTCGTCGCCGCCAGCGCCAGCGCGCAATTCTAGGATAATATTTTTTTCGTCGTTGGGGTCTTTGGGGATTAATGCAATTTTTAATTGGGCCTCTAGCTGCGGAATATCGAGCTCAAGTTGTCTGATTTCATCACGAAACATGTCTTTCATTTCAGAATCAGATTCAGCCGTTAATAATTCTTTGCTGTCTTTCAGGCCTGCGGTTTTTGTTTTATATTCGCGGAACACGACGACAATTTTTTCCAGGTTTGAAAGCTCTTGCATCAACGATCGATATTGTTTTTGGTCCGAGGCAATATCGGGACGCTGAAGTGACATGGTGACTTCTTCGTATCTGGATTCGACTTGTTCGAGTTTTGAAAACATAAAATATCCTTACAAATTGAAATTATTTTTGAAATAAAAAAATTAAGCCGGCCGGCTTAAAAATAAAATATTCAGCCAGAAGGCTGAAATAAAAAAGCGGCTTTAATTAGGCCGCTTTATTTTTTTAAAGTCTGTTTAATTTAAACAGACTTTAAAACTTCAAAATGTAAAAGCTACTTTGCAGTAGGTGCAGGTTTTGAATAACGCTTATTAAAACGATCGATGCGACCTTCAGTATCCATAACACGCTGTTTGCCTGTGTAAAACGGATGAGAGGCCGAAGAGATCTCGACTTTAACTAATGGATAGTCTTTGCCGTCAGTCCATTTAACTGTTTCTTTAGAACTTAAAGTTGTAGTTCCGATAAACATAAAATCACAAGACATGTCTTTAAAAACGACTGTATTTACTTTTGGGTGTAAGCTTTCTTTCATGAGGTCTTCCTTTATAATATTGATTTCAACGACTTAGGTGATAGCATAGCCAATGGCGTTTGCACAAGAAGAAATCAAAAAAAATTGATGACTCTTAAGAGTGTTGATTTTGAATTTATTTATTTAAAAGTATGGTAAAAAACGAGCAATTTTATATATTTAGAGGTTTTTATGAAAACAGCAGTTGTGATCGGGTCGACCGGTTTAATCGGTCAAATTTTAACGGAAGGTCTGGCTGGTCAGTCTGAATATGCCCAGGTTTTAGCAATCGTACGAAAACAAGCAACGTGGCAGAATTCAAAAATTAAAAATATTTATTTCAATTTTCACAATTGGAATGATCTTGGAACTCAAATAAAAAACTTTTCATCAGGATCTGAAATTCATTTTTTTTGCTGCTTGGGCACTACAATCAAAGTTGCAGGCAGTGAAGAAAATTTTAAGAAAATTGATCATGATTGCGTCGTTGAATTTTCAAAAGTTGCGAGCACAGTTCAATCTACAAAATTAATTGTGGTTTCAGCGTTAGGCGCGAATTTAAAATCAACTGTTTTTTATAATCGCACCAAGGGTGAAATGGAAAAAAATATTACCGCAGAATTTAAAAATTCGATTTCAATTTTGCGACCCAGTTTATTATTGGGAGATCGCAAAGAATTTCGAATGGCTGAAAAAATTTCTGTGTTGCTTGAGCCGATATATGGATTATTTTTATATGGTCCATTCAAAAAATTTAAACCAATTCAAGCAGCCCAAGTTGCAAAAGCGATGATTCAAATTGCATCACAAAAATCAAATGATGTTCGTATTTTTGAAAACGATGAGCTGCTGTCGACAAATTAAGAATCAGTCCCAATTTAAGACACACTTTAGTCCAGTGAAAAATATTCCGATAA
>JAYTMM010000132.1:0-3189 GCA_043728555.1 Pseudobdellovibrionaceae bacterium | reverse complement strand
TGTTTCAGCGAACGGTGCTGGCGCAACATCAGCAGGAACTGCAACGATGAATTTTCCGAAACCAAGTTTTACTTCAACGAATGCTCAACTTGAAGAGCGTGTTGATTTGATCGGCATCAGAAAAAAAATCGCACAGAATTTGCAAATGTCGAAATCAATCATTCCACATTTCACTCTGATGGACGAAGCTGATGTCACACAGCTTGTGGGTTTACGTGAAACATTAAAAGATTTCGCAGAAAAAAATGGAACAAAAATTACATACCTTCCATTTGTGATGAAAGCCCTTATCGCAACGATCAAAGAATATCCAATGTTCAGCGCATCGATCGATGATGCCGCTTCGCAAATTGTTTATAAAAAGTATTTCAACATTGGCTTTGCAGCAGATACTCCGAATGGATTAGTTGTTCCTGTGATTAAAAATGCAGATCAAAAATCAATCTTAGATCTTTCAAAAGAAATTATTGATTTATCAAAACGTGCTCGTGACGGAAAATTAAAACCAGACGAAATGAAAGGTGCTTGTATTACAATTACAAACATCGGCTCTGTCGGCGGCACATATGCGACACCTATCATCAATCACCCCGAAGTTGCAATTTTAGGAATGTATAAAATTTCTGATAAACCTATTCTAAACAAAGACGGCACAATCGGTTTTATTAAATCAATGAATTATACAGTCACATGCGATCATCGTTTGATCGACGGCGCAGTGGCTGCAAATTTCTTGAAATCATTTTTTAACAAAATTCAGAATCCTGGGATTTTGATGATGGGAATGTCGTAATTATGTCGACTCAAAATTTTGATATCGTCGTTATTGGTTCTGGTCCTGGTGGTTATGTCGCCGCGATTCGTGCTTCGCAATTGGGTTTTAAAACAGCAATCATTGAACGCGAAGCGATCGGCGGAGTCTGTTTGAATGTCGGCTGCATTCCTTCAAAGGCAATGATCACGGCAACACATATGTTACACAAAGCACAACACGATTTTCCGACGATGGGTTTAAATATCAAGGGTGGAATTTCTGTTGATATGAAAACTTTGGTCAACTGGAAACAATCTGTCTGCGATAAAATGTCTGGTGGTGTGAACCAATTATTAAAAGGCAATTCTGTCACAGTTATTAAGGGCGAAGCTTCATTTAAAAATTCAAAAGAAATTTCTGTTAAATCCGCAACAGGAACAGATTCTATCACTGCAAAATATTTTATTATTGCAACGGGTTCGCGTCCAATTGAAATCGGCGGATTCCCATTCGATGAAAAAGACATTTGTTCATCAACAGGAGCCTTGGCATTCAATGAAATTCCAAAACGCGTTGCTGTCATTGGTGGTGGTTATATCGGTCTTGAAATTTCATCGTACCTGCGAAAACTGGGCACAGAAGTCACAGTGATCGAAGCCAACACGACATTGCTTGCTGGCGTTGTTGATCCTGATTGCGCGCAAGTTGTCGCGCGCAAAGCCGTCAAAGACGGAATTCAAATTAAATATGGCGCAAAAGCAAAGTCTCAGAAAAAAATTGCTGGCGGTTTTGAGGTGACTTTTGAATTTAACGGCAAAGACGAAAAAATTGTTGTCGATAAAATTTTAGTGACTGTTGGTCGCAGACCGAATGGTGATCAATCAAATTTAAAAGCCGCAGGAATTACTGTTGATGAACGTGGATTCGTCAAAGTCGATGCTCAGCGCAGAACAAATATTTCAAATATTTTCGCTATAGGTGATATTTGTGGTCAACCGATGTTGGCCCACAAAGCTTCACACGAAGGCGTGATGGTTCCTGAAATTATTTCTGGAATTAATCGTGTGTACGATGCGAAAACAGTTCCGGCTGTCGTATTCACAGATCCTGAAATCGCAGCTGCGGGAATGACCCAAGCTGAATGTATCGCAAAAGGTTACACAGATTTATTAATTTCAAAATTTCCGTTTGCAGCCAACGGCCGCGCTGTCAGCATGATTGAAACTGATGGCTTTATTAAAATGATTGCCGACAAAAAAACGCATGTTGTTTTGGGCGTTCACATCGTAGGTCCCGACGCTTCAAATTTAATTTCAGAAGCTGCTTTGGCGATCGAAATGGGCGCACGCATCGAAGATATCGCACTGACCATTCACCCGCATCCCACATTGGGCGAAACGATGATGGAAGCTGCCGAAGCAACTTTGGGTCACGCGATTCACATTATTCAGAAACCTTTGAATGGTGCTGGTAAGTCTGCACACACGCTGGCGAAATAATTTTTAATTCATGATTTTCGAAGACTGGGGCTTGATCGATTATGAAAGCGCCTTAAAAAAACAAATTGAATATGTTGAAATTGTTTCTTCGACAGAAAATCATTCTGGTTTTTTAATTTTTTGCACGCACCCTGCCGTTGTAACAATTGGCCGCCAAACCGAACCCAATGATTTATTTGCTTGGCAGGGCCCTGTCGTTGAAGTTTCTCGCGGAGGTCGCGCAACCTATCACGGACCTTCACAACTCGTTGTGTATCCGATTATAAATATCAAGCAACCACGCAAAGACCGCGGCCCCCAAGAAGTTCGCGGATTTTTGCGTGCGCTTGAAAATGCGATTGTTCAAACTTTAAAAAATTATTCGATACCGGCTCATGGTAAAACTTCAGAAATAATTGAATCCGACCTGAAAAATAATTTAAATTTGGAAGACACTGGCGTATGGGTCAACGACAAAAAAATCGCCAGCTGTGGTATTGCCGTAAAAAAATGGATTACGTTTCACGGTGCAGCTATTAATATCACTGACGACCCCACAGCCTTTACTGGCATCAATCCTTGTGGTTACAAATCAGATATAATGACCAGTTTAGAAAAAATATTAGATCAAGAAATTGATATTGATCAGTTTAAATTGACACTGAAAACAAATTTGTTAGATCATCTTTAAAAAGGCGGTCTTATGAAATTATTAATTTTAGCGTTGTCATTTTTAGCTTCGGTTTCTTTTGCAAATCCCGCATTATCCGCAGCGCCTGCTGGTAAAAAAATCCACAAAGAAATCAAAGCTGGTCAAATCATCGCACCAACAGCTGCTCCAACAGCGACGCCAGCATCTGCTGATAAATCAAAAATAAAAAAATAATTTTATTTTATTTTTTTATTTAATTTCAAAATAAACTCAGTGTTTTTACTATCAGCATTATATGATAAATG
>JAYTMM010000131.1:0-2419 GCA_043728555.1 Pseudobdellovibrionaceae bacterium | reverse complement strand
CTCGACTGTGAACAACGTTCACAGGATGTGAAACTCGACTGAAATTTTAAGTTTAAAAAACCCGGACCAGTTCCGGGTTTTTTATTTGCGCTTATACTTATCTCAGTTACGCTTTAACTATGTCGATTGCCTTATCTGCCGTAAATTTAAAAAAAAATTATAATGATGTTGCCGCAGTTCGCGGAATCAATCTTGAAATCAAACAAGGCGAATGCTTTGGTATTTTGGGTCCGAACGGAGCAGGTAAATCTACACTATTAAAAATGATTTACGGCCAAGTCATACCGACGTCGGGTGATTTATTTGTTTTGGGTTTGAACACACGCGATCAGATGACAGAAATAAAAGCACGTATCGGCGTCGTCCCCCAAGACGATGGATTGGATACGGATTTTAGCGCTCTGGAAAATTTAAAATTATTTGCGACATATTTTAATATGGAAAAAAATTCTGCAGAAGCTCGCGCAGAACATTTACTGCACGAAATGAAATTAGCAGATCATCAACATATGCATGTTGAAGCATTGAGTGGCGGCATGAAGCGTCGCTTAGTTATCGCCAGATCATTATTGCACGAGCCACAAATGTTAATCTTGGACGAGCCCACAACGGGTCTTGATCCGCAAGCGCGTTTGTGGATTTGGAATTATTTTGAAAAATTAAAAGTTCAGAAAAAAACAATTATTATCACTACACACTATATGGAAGAAGCTGAGAAACTGTGCGACCGTATTGCTATAGTTGATCAAGGTGTAGTTCTGGATGTCGGTACCGGACCTGAGCTAATTAAAAAATATATAGGTACAGAAGTGATCGAGCTTGAAGTTGAAGATCAAAAAAATTATTGGACATCGAAAATTAAAAATTTAGATATAGAATTTCAAGAATTTGAAAGTAAATTATTCGTTTTTTTTGCATCAATCGATCAACGTCAAAATTTTTTACAACATATCCAAAATGCACATTATCTGATACGGACAGCAAATTTAAACGATGTTTTTTTGAAAGTCGCTGGCTATCAAATTCGAGGTGATGCTTGATTCAGGTTTGGCTAAGAAATTTTTTATTTTTTAGAAAAACTTTTTTAGTTTCATTGTTCTGGACTGTATTTGAGCCTCTGATGTATTTAGCAGCTTTTGGGTTTGGATTTGGCAGGTACGTTCCGCCCATCGAAGGGTTGCCATTTATTGATTTTTATTTTCCGGGGCTTTTGTGTTCGACCGCGATGATGGTTTGCTATTTTGAATCGACCTATCCAAATTATACAAAATTAACGCATCAAAAAACATTTCAAACAATTTTGTTAACACCATTATCGGCCCAGCAAATTTTATTAGGTGAAATTTTATGGTCGGCAACAAAGGGTATGATTGGTGCTTTTGGTGTTATGTTAGTTTCAATAATGTTTGGATTATTCAGTTTAAAGTTCATCTTTATTTTACCCGTTTTATTTTTAATCAGTTTGGTTTTTGCCGCTTTCGGATTGATGGTTGTGTCGATTGCAAAAAACTATGATTCATTTGTATTTTCAACATCCGGTTTTATAATTCCGTTATCATTAATTAGTGGAACATATTTTTCACTAAAGGATATGCCACAACTGATTCAATGGTTAGCTTATGCATTTCCGCTGTCACATGGAGTGCAATTGGTGCGTCATATTTTGCACGGACAAACCGATATAGTTTTTGATGGAATTCATTTATTAGTTCTGATTTGCTACGCTGTGGGCCTTATTTTTTTCGCAAACAAATTATTTCAGCGAAAAATGATTAATTAATTTTACTCATCCAGCATTTCATTCAAGTCTTCTTCGGTTAAATCGTCATTCGTTGTTTTCTGCGATTGACCAGATTGCAAAAACGATTCAAGCCGTGCAGTTGCTGTCACATATTGTTCTTCGGACAAAGATTTATATTTGTACATGTTGTTTAAAATTTGTGAAATTCTGCGTTTCGCAAATTTTGTCAGATCTTTTCTGAAATAGGATTGCGAATATTTTTCAGGATTTGGTAAAACCATAGCTAAAAATGCAGACTCTAAAGGATCAAGCTGCGCCGGAGTTTTTTTAAAATAAAAGTTGGCAGCTTGTTTGACGCCGAAAATATTTTTACCGAACTGGACAACGTTTAAATATTTTTCTAATATTTCTTTTTTAGACAAAGTTTTTTCAAGCTTCACTGTGATCAAAGCTTCGATGCCTTTTCTGATAAAATTTTTATTTTTCGATAAGAATAAATTTTTTGATAATTGCTGGCTGATTGTAGAGCCTCCGCAAACGATGCGGCCTTTTTCTTTTAATTTTTCTAGACAGCGTTCGATTCCTTCAGAATCGAAACCGTTATGAGAATAAAACGAAGAATCTTCAGTCAGTATTATAGCTCGCTGTAAATGATTTGAAATATTTTTCAGCAGCGTG
>JAYTMM010000130.1:0-3212 GCA_043728555.1 Pseudobdellovibrionaceae bacterium | reverse complement strand
CCGTGAATTCCCATCCGAAAGATGACCAAGGGACGTTTTTGATTTTGATGCAAAGCCAATAGCCCGCGAATTTTTAAACCGTGCTTTAATTCAAAATTTATTTTTTGAAATTTTTTTGAATCTGAAATGTCGAATTTGAAAAATAATTTAGATTTAAAGTCGTCTAAAAAATTTAATTTATAATCAGCTTGGCAATCTTTAGGCGACAGTGTTGGTGATGAAAAAGTAAGCTTGCAGCGCTCAGTCAGATCGGTCACGTCCGTTTTTGGAGACCACTTCGAAAGTCTAGACATCGTTTTATAGATCAAAGGCGGATAAGACGTTAAATCATCGGCTGCGGCACTGACAATTTGCGAAGACAATGAAATTGCTGCGATCAACAATAGACCTGAAAATAGTGTTTTTGCTCGACAGTTCATAGGTGATTTTCTACACTTATTTCATTTCAAAGTAAACCTAAGGAGTCATTATGCCAGTTCATGATAATTTAAATCCACAATCAGAAGCTCATTTGCATGGTCCACTTTTTCAAAATGCTTTAACAACAATACGCGAAGCTGGTAAAATTATTAATTGTGATCCAAATATTATGGAACGAATAACAAAACCCCGCCGTTGCATTACGGTTTCTGTTCCTGTTCGTATGGATGATCAATCTGTAAAAGTTTTCACTGGTTACCGAGTTCAGTACAACGCTACACTAGGACCATATAAGGGTGGAATTCGCTTCCATCAAAATGTGGATCTTGCAGAAGTTGTCGGGCTTGCAGCATTAATGACTTTTAAAAATTCTGTTTTAGGATTGCCTCTGGGTGGAGCCAAGGGCGGTGTCTGTGTTGACCCAACAAAATTAACACGGAACGAAAAGCAAGGCTTAACTCGCAGATTCGCTTCTGAGATTTCACACTTCGTTGGACCAACCAAAGATATTCCTGCACCTGACGTCGGAACTGATCCGCAAACAATGGCGTGGTTCATGGATACCTATTCACAAGAACAAGGTGGCTATGCACAACCCGGTGTTGTCACGGGGAAGCCCGTTGAAATCGGTGGATCATTAGGTCGCAATCATGCCACAGGACTCGGTGTGATTTACACGTGCGAACGTGCGATGGAAATGAAAGGCGCTTCTATGAAAGGCGCACGTATTGTGATTCAAGGTTTCGGAAACGTCGGATCCTTCGCTGCCAAATTTGCGACTGAACGTGGCTCACGCGTAATTGCAGTCAGTGACGTATCAGGCGGATATTTCAATGGTGATGGTTTAAATATTTCTGAAATGATTGAATACGCAAAAACAAATAAATCTCTTGAAGGCTATACAAAAGCACAAAAAATTTCGAACTCTGATTTACTTGAATTAGATTGCGATGCTTTGTTGCCTTGTGCGCTTGAAGGTCAAATTGATACGCATAATGCTGAAAAAATTAAGGCTAAATTTATTGTTGAAGGTGCCAATGGCCCAATGACAAATGCAGCGACAAAAATTATTCATCAGCGCGGAATTACACTTGTTCCAGACGTTATTGCAAATGGTGGCGGCGTGATCGTGTCGTATTTTGAATGGGTTCAAGATATCATGTCTTTCTTTTGGGATGAAGCTGACGTTGATACAAAATTAAAAGGTATTATATTAAAAGCTTACGACAACGTTTATAAGTTTCAGGCTGAAAAACAAACTGATATGCGATCGGCCGCGATGGCCCTTTCAATTCAACGTCTTGAAAAGGCCATGTTACTGCGCGGATTGTATCCGCGCTAATGAAACCGTGGTTGTGGATACCCGCAAAATGGGCGCACGATTTAGGCCCATTGGGTATCCAGATTTATTCAAAAATTTTTGGCCAATCAAAAACTCCGATTTGGAATGCATTTAATTACAAAGATTTAGTTTTTAAAAACAGAATCGGTATTGCTGGTGGAGTCGATAAAAATGCGGACCTGCTGACAGCTTGGGAAAGTTTAGGTTGCGGTTTTTTAGAAATCGGAACAGTCACGCCCGCGCCCCAAAAACCAAATCCTGGAAAAATTATCGATCGTAATTTAAAAACAAAATCTTTATGGAATAAAATGGGTTTTCCATCAGCCGGCGCAGAGGAAGTTTTTTATAACGTCCGAAACTTTAAAGAACATTCTACAATTCCGATCTTTGTAAATATCGGAAAAAATAGAACCACTGAAAATTCAAAAGCCCATGAAGATTATATTTTTTTATTAAATCATTTCTCTGTCGTGGCCGACGCTTTCGTTATCAATATCAGCAGCCCGAACACGACGGGACTTCGTGATCTGGCAAAAAAAGAAAACCTAGACCTTTTTTTAACTCCAATCATGCAAGCTGTCCGTGATTTTAAATTATCTCAACCTATTTTAATTAAATTAAGCCCCGATCTGGAATTTGCAGATTTAAAATCAGTTCTTCAGATATGTTTAAATCATGACGTGGATGGTTTTGTTCTGACGAACACAACACTGTCACGCAAAGATGTACCAAATTACCCGACCGATGGTGGTGCTTCAGGACTTCCGCTGGCTGATCTATCAAAACAAGCCTTAAAAATTGCTGTACAAGCCTGTTCAGAACAAAATACAAAGAAATTAATTATTTCTGCTGGTGGAGTGATGACAGAGCGTGATGTTTTTGAAAGAATAGATATGGGTGCAGATTTGGTCCAAGCATATACAGCTTTGATTTACGAAGGCCCCGGTTTCTTCAGAAAGGTTTCACACTTTGCAGAACGACGACAGTAGTAACGTTGATTCAAAAAATACTTTACCGGTTTTAGAAAAACCGAAGCCCGTATTTTATCCAAAAAAACCACGCGTCAAACGAAATTGGATTCCTGTTGTTGCGGGTATTCTAAAAAAAGACCAACAGGTACTTGTCGGTCAACGTCCCGAAACTCATACCCTTGGTGGTCTGTGGGAATTTCCAGGTGGTAAAATTGAATTAGGTGAAACTCCGGAATTTGCTTTACAGCGTGAACTGCGCGAAGAGCTGGGCATCGAAGCCGAAATTGGTGAATTAAAAATTGCCTGTTCGCACAGCTACGGTGACGTCGGAATTTTAATTTTATTTTATGAAGTTTTATTCTGGAAGGGCGAACCTAAACCCAAACATCATACGGCTCTCGAATGGATTGTTGCTGCCACATTGCCTGATCGTAACATTCCTGATGCGAATCGAAAAAACATGGATCGCATTTTTAAAG